>NZ_JAEQCT010000071.1:16112-27603 GCF_020738205.1 Microcoleus sp. PH2017_24_DOB_U_A | reverse complement strand
TCTGTGTACTCTGCGCCCTCTGTGGTAAAACATCTTAGATTTTATTTTAACCGCAGAGAGCGCAGAGAGCGCAGAGAAGGAAAAGAGAGTTTTACAAATTATTTAACTGGTTCCCAGGTAAAGAGTAAAACGAGTAAACAACTAACAAATAACAACTAACAAATAACAACTAATATGGTTTCTACTGTACCGAATTTAACCGATTTCGATTTATCTCAGTTGCGGCTGGAGATTAGAAGTTTGCAGCCTCAGCTAGTCGAATGGCGCCGCCGCTTGCACCAAAAACCGGAGTTGGGTTTTGATGAGAATTTAACAGCCCAGTTTATCTCGCAAAAGTTGCAGGAATGGGGAATTGAGCATGAAACTAATATTGCTAAAACGGGTGTTGTCGCAACTATCGACAGCGGGAAGCCGGGGCGAGTTTTGGCAATTCGAGCGGATATGGATGCTTTGCCGATTCAAGAGGAAAATGAGGTGGATTATCGATCGCAGCATGATGGTATTATGCACGCTTGCGGTCACGACGGTCATACTGCGATCGCCCTTGGGACAGTTTGTTATCTCGCCAAACACAAACACAGCTTTTCGGGTAAGGTAAAATTCATCTTTCAGCCCGCCGAAGAAGGCCCGGGTGGCGCCAAACCGATGATTGAAGCCGGAGTTTTGCAGAATCCTGACGTTGAGGCGATCGTCGGCTTGCATTTGTGGAATAATCTACCATTAGGCACTGTAGGCGTCCGCAGCGGCGCGCTGATGGCGGCTGTAGAAGTTTTTGACTGCACGATTTTTGGCAAGGGCGGGCACGGTGGAATGCCACACCAGACTGTAGATGCGATCGTCGTTACAGCCCAAATTGTCAGCGCCCTACAGGCAATTGTCGCACGGAACGTTAACCCGATCGACTCAGCGGTAGTCACAGTCGGCAAATTCCACGCAGGGCACACCCACAACGTCATCGCCGACACCGCCCAAATCGGCGGCACAGTGCGCTATTTCAATCCCATATATCAAGGTTATTTTCACAGGCGAATCGAGCAAGTAATTGCCGGAATTTGTCAGAGTCACGGCGCCAATTACCAACTAGATTATTCTTCGATTTATCCGCCAGTCATCAACGATTCAAGCATGGCTGACTTAGTACGCAGCGTGGCAGAATCCGTTGTGGAAACTCCTGCGGGAATAGTCCCAGAATGTCAAACAATGGGCGGGGAGGATATGTCATTCTTTTTGCAAGAAATCCCCGGCTGCTATTTCTTTTTAGGTTCCGCAAATCCAGAGAAAAACTTGGCTTACCCGCACCACCACCCGCGTTTTGATTTTGATGAAACTGCGTTGGGGATGGGTGTAGAAATGTTTGTGAGGTGCGTAGAAAAATTCTGTGGTTAGAGTAGAGTCGGCGGTTGAAACCGCGTCTATACAAACAAAACCTGCCTCCGCAGGTTGAAGAATGAAAGGTTAAAAATATTTTATTCAGCAATTAGACTGGGCGGTTGAAACCGCGTCTATACAAATAAAACCTGCCTCCGCAGGTTGAAGAATCAAAGGTTAAAAATATTTTATTCATCAATTAGACTCGGCGGTTTCAACCGCCGACTCTAACAAACCAGGTTATCTCGTTTGAAAGATATTCTGCACCATTTTCTTATCCACACTCGCCGCCGCCTTATCCAATTCTGCAATCTCCCCCGAATTCAACTCCCAGCCCAAAGCACCAATATTATCCATCGCCTGCGCCGCAGATTTAGCCCCCGGAATCGGCATAGTTTCTTTGCAGATGCACCAGTTGATTGCTACCTGCGAAACAGTCTTGTTTCTGAACGCCGCTATTTCTCGCAAACAGCCCAAAAGCGATCGCATTCCCGGCAATAATTGCTTGCACGCCAAACCTCGGATACCTTTAGGAATAGAGCCATTTTCCGAATATTTTCCAGTCAGCAACCCCAAAGCTAAAGGACTGTAAGCAATCAATTTTATCCCCAATTCATCGCAAACATCTTTCAATCCAAGTTCTGTTACTGGATAAGTAGAAAGTAGCGAATATTGCACTTGTAAAGTCACAATAGGAACTTGGCGCGAACTAAATCTTTGATGCACCCATTTCAACCGTTTCGGCCCGTAATTAGATAAACCCACTCCCTTGACCAATCCTTGCTCGTAAAGGTCTGCCAAACCGTCCAAAAGAGCCCCCTCTTGCCAAGGTGCATAATTGGCTGTAGACCAGTGCATTTGCACCAAATCCACATTCTTTCCGAGGCGGGAAGCCGAGGCTTTTCCAGCAGATATCATGGATTGTCGCGTCAGTCTCCAAGGATAAGCCGCTAATTTTGTCGCTATACAAATATTGTCTTGATTTGCACCTTGATATTGTTGGGAAAACTGCCCCAAAAGTTGCTCGCTGCGTCCGTTTAATTTCCCGGTTCCGTAGGAATCACCTGTATCAAATAAGGTGACACCATTGTTAACGCAAAGATTGAACGCGGCTTGCAATTCTTCGTCCATACTTTCATCGTAACCCCAGAGTAATCTGTTACCCCAAGCCCAAGTGCCGCAGCCCATTTTTGGTAATACAATTTTTTGATTAGTTGACATTTTTATTGATGATTAATGATTGATATTAGTGTAAGCTATACTGAACAAGTGACCGGGGATGCTCGCACTCGTTCGTCGTTACCAAAGTATCTCACCAGCCCCTCACACGCGAGCGGGGACGGCACTAGGAAGAGACTGAGGAATGATATTAATGATATTATTTTCGCTTACATCCAAACAATAATTTTCCGCTCTTAAGTGCGAGCGTCCCCGCTCGCGTAACCTTCACTCCCCGCTCGCGTAACCTTCGCTCCCCGCTCGCGTAACCTTCGCTCCCCGCTCGCGTAACCTTCACTCCCCGCTCGCGCAACCTTCGCTCGCGAGCGCTGGAATATCCCGATGTAACCGGATTTGATATGAGGACTTTTTACTTTTTAGATGTGGTTGGTGAGGGCGAAGGTGGGCTGTTTTTTGTAGGTTGATTGGGCTTAGCTTTGGGGTCTGGTTTGGCTGGGGGCGGCGGAGGAAAAGTTGCCGCGCGTCTCGGTATTTGTAGCGCTGTGCGGAATGCAGAAGACGGGAAGAAGGCGCTAAATTGAGAAAGTCGATCGCCCATTGGTTCGGGTGCATCTTCCCACAAGCTTTCGTAGTAGAAGAAAGCGGCACCTAAGCCGTATTGTTGGACTGCTTGCACCTGGGATTTAATTTGCCCTATCGCTACTGGACGATTTCTTAAACCTGTCATAATCCCAACTCCAGTCGGAATTTTTTGCTGTGCTTCTCGCATTTCTGGACGGTTAATCTTGTCCACAAATGATTCTAGATTGGGACGGTACACTTGCACGATCAGTTCGTCGGCAATATCCAAACGCACCCAAGCCAGCCAATCTTGGAGGTGATGTTTGTAAGCAAATTCGTAGTAATTGGGAGAAATTGAGAAAATTGCCTTGGGTTTTGCTGCTTTGACGGCTTGATTTAGTTGGGACATAAAAGCGGTGATTTTATTAGCTCGCCACTTCACCCATGCTGCGTCTTGAGAGTCGGTTGGAGGTGCTTTTTTGGTTTCTTTGGTATACAAAGCCACTGTGTATTCGTCATAGCCAAATTCTGAGGGCAAACTCATATGGTCGTCGAATTGGATGCCGTCGGCGTTGTATTGGGTGGTGATTTCTAGTACGAGTTCGGTAATAAATTTCTGGACTTCGGGATGAAAGGGATTGAGCCAAACTACTTCGCCGCCTGCACCGTTTGATGTTTGACTGCCGTCTTGTTTTTGTGTCAGCCAATCGGGATTGTTTAAGGCTAATTCTGAGGTGGGAGGAGTCATAAAACCAAACTCAAACCAAGGAATTACTAGCAGGCCTTGGCGGTGGGCTTGGGCGATTAAATCTCCGATCATATCTTGTCCGTCTAACCCTCTATAAACAAAGGGTTGAATGTCTCTTTTTTGGGCGACTGGGCTGGGATACATTGCATAGCCAGAGTTCCAGACTACGGGATAGATTGTGTTAAAATTTAATCGCTTTAATTGGCTGACAGCCTCGGCTACTTTGCGCCTATCTCTGAGGATGTCTTTGTCGTTTGTCGTCATCCAAACTCCGCGAATTTCTTGGCGGGGTTGCTGGGCGATCGCGCCGATCGCATTATTGACCAACAATACTATAATGAATGAGAGGGCAAACAGCAGTGGGAACAAACGTTTAATCGATCGCGACCAACTGCGAGGAATGATCCGTAATGTCATAATTTTGAATGGTGAGTTAGCTTTCAAACACACCCCGGCATAATTTGGCGATCAAATTTGCTCGCTCTACAGTCTACAGCCATTTGCGCTGAATGTGCGATCGTACAATCGCTGAAAATCTGCGATGTAGGCGGGGGGTAAGTGAGAGCATTTTGTCAAAAGTGCTGGCCAATCTTAATTACACACCGCCAGCTCTCCTGACCGGACAGTCCTGTCTGCGGAAGTGCAAGTGCTGTACAATATCGGGGAAAGGAATATTTCGATCGAACATCTGTAATTGTGAAAGATTTAGTCTTAATTGGCGGCGGTCACAGTCATGCTATTGTATTGAAAATGTTCGGCATCAAACCGCTGCCCTCCGTGCGGTTGACTCTGATTAGCGATGTCCTGTACGCGCCCTATTCGGGGATGTTGCCGGGACACGTTGCCGGGTTTTACGATTATGATGAATGTCATATCGATTTGCGATCGCTGGCCGAATTTGCCGGGTGTCAAATATTGGTCGATCGGGCGATCGCGATCGACTTTAACAAAAATTTAGTAATTTGTCAAACCAGCCCTCCAATTAACTTTGACGTGCTGTCTGTGGATATCGGCAGCACTCCCGCGACTATATCAGTTCCAGGTGCGGCAGAATACGCAATTCCAGCTAAACCCGTACCGGAGTTTTTAGCTAGCTGGAATCAGTTAATCTCTGCAACGCAAAACTATCCAAAAAAACCTGTACGAATCGCGATTGTTGGTGGCGGCGCGGGCGGCGTAGAATTAGCATTGAATATGCAATCTCGTCTGGCGAAGGAAGAAGGAAGAAGGAAGAAGGAAGAAGGAAGAGGGAAGTCGGAAGAGGGAAGAAGGAAGAGGGAAGTCGGAAGAGGGAAGAAGGAAGAAGGAAGAGGGAAGAGGGAAGAGGAAAGAAGGAAGAAGGAAGAAGGAAGAGGGAAGAAGGAAGAGGGAAGAGGGAAGTTCGGCAGCGGATTTTGTAACGGATGGATTTTAAAGGAGAGAGGAAAGTTTAAGCAGGAAGAAGGATTAGAAATTAATTTGTTTCATAGCGGTGCTGAATTGATGCCTGCACATAACAAACGGGTTCGCCGCCGCCTGAAAGAAATTCTGATTAGTCGCGGCATTCAACTGCATCTAATGGAAAAAGTTAGTGCTATAGAAAAGCAAGAAATGATGGAAATAACATCCGATTCTCAATGCCCAATGCCCAATGCCCAATGCCCAATGCCCAATGCCCAATGCCCAATGCCCATTTACCAAATATACTGTGAATCTGGTTTGAAGATTGAGTGCGATCGCATTTTTTGGGTGACACAAGCATCCGCCGCCCATTGGATCGGAGAATCTGGTTTAGCAACTGACTCAAACGGCTTTATGCAAGTCAACGATTGCCTGCAATCAGTCTCTCACCCCAACGTATTTGGGGCTGGAGACATCGCGGCGATGGTTAATTATCCCCGTCCCAAAGCAGGCGTGTTTGCCGTGCGTCAGGGCAAACCGCTATTTGAAAATTTGCAAGAGTTTTTATTAGCAAAACCGCTGAAACCCTTTGCACCACAGGAAAAATATTTAGGCTTAATCGGTACTGGGAATAAAAGGGCGATCGCATCTCGCGGATCGTGGATGTGGGAATCAGCGCTACTGTGGTACTGGAAAGATTGGATCGATCGCCAATTCATGCAAAAATTCAGTAATCTACCCAAAAAACAGCAATAGTAAATCGAAATACATTCAACTATAATCTTCTCTTTTATTCTCTTACTCTGCGTACTCTGCGCTCTCTGCGGCTAATAAAAAAAGTTCATTTAGTTGACAGTTGACCGCTTGACAGTTGACAGGTAAACACAACTACCGTCAGAGGAGCGAGTGATTTCGTGGTTTGACTGCTCTTCTATCCAATCAGTACACCACGAAAGCCAGCATTTTGTCAAGACACCTGCTACAGATACATATCAAATCTGCATGGGATTTCCGATATTATGGCAGCGGGCGCTTTGAAAGTGCGATCGACTGAAGGAGGCACCCTTGGCACCCAGGAGACAAACCCCCCGTGTAGGCGCGCGATCGACTTTTTTAAGTTTATTGGCACTTTCGCGGAACATTACAGCTCAAACAAAATCAAAACTACTATAGATTAGAATTGGGAATCGGGAATTGGAAATCGGGAATTGCTTCCCATGACAACTATCAACCATCAACTATCAACTGTCAACTGTCAACTATCAACTGTCAACTGACTAATGACCTATTTTCGCTCTGCTTTAATTTTGACATTAGGTTTTTGGCTGCTACCGATAGCAGTGCGATCGCAATCTGTCGTTCCAGCGAATGACGGCACTAATACTGTTGTCAATCAGGAGCAAAATCGCTTAAACATTAGCGGCGGACAACTGTCGGGAAACGGCGCCAATCTCTTTCACAGCTTCAGCCAATTTAATCTTAGCGAAGGTCAAATCGCAAATTTTCTAACTAATCCAAATATTCAAAATATTTTAGGGCGGATTTCCGGTAGCAATATTTCCGTCATTAACGGTCTGATTTCTGTAAGCGGCGGCACCTCAAATTTATTCCTGATGAATCCGGCGGGAATTGTCTTCGGTCAAAATGCCAGATTAAACGTGCCTGGTTCTTTTTTGGCTACAACTGCTACAGGTATCGGTTTCGGCGATCGCTGGTTCAATTCTGCTGGAATTAATGATTATAAAGCTTTACTGGGAAATCCCAATCAATTTAATTTTAATAACTCACAAGTCGGTGCAATTGTAAATGCAGGAAGTTTGGCAGTTGGCAAGGGTCAAAATTTAACTTTGCTGGGCGGTACAGTAATTAATAGTGGGCAATTATCGGCGCCGGCCGGTCAAATTACGGTGGCTGCTGTTCCGGGACAAAATGCAGTCCGCATCAGTCAAACGGGTAACTTATTGAGTTTAGAAATTACTCCATCTTTGCCGTCAGAAAAATCTGCGATCGCCCCTGCTGCTACTTTACCTCAGTTGCTGACGGGCCCAGGAGTAGCGTCAGCCACAGGTTTAACAACCAACGCACAAGGTCAATTGGTACTGACGGGCGGCCAAACAGTGCCGATAAATGCCGGAAGTGCGATCGTCTCGGGTACTGTAAATGTATTTGCCCCTGCTGGCCAGACTGGCGGCACGGTAAATATTTTAGGCGAAAAAGTCGGATTGTTCGGCGCAAATATTAATGCTTCCGGGACTAACGGCGGAGGTGTTGTGCGCGTCGGAGGCGGTTTCCAGGGGCTCGAACCAGTGTTAAATGCCCAGGTAACTTATGTTAGTCCTGATTCTACGATCGCCACAAACGCGATCGACCGCGGCAACGGTGGCACAGCCGTAATTTGGTCAGACAATACCACTGGCTTCTTCGGCAATATTACTGCTCACGGCGGCACTGCCGCAGGTAACGGTGGCAGAGTCGAAGTTTCTGGCAAAAATGCTCTAACTTTCCAAGGACAGGTCGATACCCGCGCGCCTAACGGGACGATCGGCAATTTGTTGCTCGATCCGGCAAATATTACCATCGTCAGCGGTAACGGCATTCCCAGCGCGCGATCGACCGGCGGGGAACTCCAAGCCACAGGATCGCCCGCTGAAACATCGATCTCAGACGCGCAGTTGGAACAGATGGCTGCCGGCAGCAACGTAGTTTTAGACACTCCGGGCTACATCACCGTCCAAGACTTGCCCGACAACCAACTTTCACTGCAAGCGAGAACCGGAGACAGCGTAACATTTAGAGCGGGCGGAGTGTTTTTTGTCAACGATCCCAAGGATTTAATCGAAACTCAAGGCGGCAACATCAACATTTTTGCCAGCAGCATCTCTCTGGGGCGGCTGAATGCGAACGGTGGCAACATTGCTCTCACTGCTAGCGGCATTGACTTCAGGGGCGGCAACAATTCTGTCAGCAGTGCGGGGGGAACAATTAGCTTGCAACCCAACGACGGCAGACAAATTCGGATTGGCGGCAGCGGGGATAATTTAGGGATTTTGGACTTAACGGCAACGGATATCGCTGCTTTGGCAGGGGATTTTGGCTCGATCGCGATCGGGCGTCCCAACAGCAGCTCGATCGCGATCGTCACACCCATTACCTTCAACAGTTCGCTGACACTTCAAGGCAACTCTATCGCGATCGACAATCCCCTAAGAACGACTGGCAGCGCTAGTTTGACTCTCGATGCGTCCCAAACTGCGATCGGCGCAAACATTTCGACATCCGGCGCCGATCTCACTTTGACAGGCAACTTCTCCCTAAATGCTGATGTAGCTTTGAGCACTCAAGCTAGGGGCAACATTCTGTTCTCCGGCAGCCTAGACGGAACTCGCGCCCTTAGACTTGACGCTCAGAGAGTGCTGTTCGGCGGTACAGTCGGTCAAGCTGCGCCCCTAGCTAGTTTGACTGTCAACGGCCGGAGTACCGAGCTATCCGGTGCGATCGCAACTGCGGGCAACATCACTTTCAACAGTGCCGTCACAGTCGATCGCACCGCCACCCTCGCCGCCAGTACCGGCAATATCACTTTTGCCAATACCCTCGACAGCACCCCGGGCGGCGCAAATAATTTGACCCTGCGCGCTGGTGGCAACATTACTTTTGGGGGTTCCGTCGGTCAAACTCAGAGCTTGGGCCAGCTCTCGGCTGACGCTCCTAGCATCACGGCGACTTCGAGAATTACCGCGCGCAATTTGACCCTAAACGCCCGAGATCCCGCTACCCTCGGAGGGGACAACGGGGCGGGTTTACCAGCCGATATCAACGCAGGAAACCTACTCTTAGAGGGCAATTTAAGGACGGATGGCGGCAGCATCAACCTGCAAGCAACTCGCGAGGTGAGGACTGGCAATATTACCTCCAACGGCGGGAGCATTCGAGTTGAGGGAAATACTGTTACTGCCGGTACGATCGACTCCTCATCAGCAACGGGAACAGGCGGCGCGATCGCACTCAAAAGCAATACCGGCCCTTTAACTGCCGGCTCTTTGAACGCTTCGGGAGCGATCGGCGGCAATATTGACCTCACCTCCCAAGCCGGAATTTCCGCTCTCGATCTCACCTCCCGAGGCACTCAGAGAAACGGTGGCACCGTCTCCCTCAGCGCGACAGGTAACATTCTGTTGGGTTTTATCGATGCTAGAGGCGGCAAACAAGACGGCACAGGTGGCAACGTTGATGTGACAACCCTTGGTTTATTTCGATCGAACAATGTTTTCACCGACGATATATCTGGCAATCTTTCCAGCAGTATTTCTACCGCCGGAAGTGCCAGAGGCGGCGCGATCGCAATTCGGCACGGCGGCGGTAGCAATCGACCATTTGTAGTTGGCGGCGCGATCGACAATGGAACCAAGGGAAGCATTAATTCTGGCGAGGGAAACACCATTTTCCCCAATCTTGCTTTTGGGGAAACTTACACCCAAGGAAGTTTACCAAATCTGATTTCCCTAATCGCACCAACTCCCGCAGCAACTCCCGCACCAACTCCAACTCCCGCACCAACTCCAACTCCCGCACCAACTCCCGCATCAACTCCCGCACCAACTCCAACTCCAGTGTCCGTAAATCCTGAGCCTGGGCGATCGCTTCCGGCATCTTTGCAAGTAGAATTGCGATCGCCAAATCGAGACAAGCATTCTCCAATTAGCCCGGATATTTTCACTCCTTCTCGCAGATACGATCCGGCAGGCTCGGGAGTGTTAGCATTTGAGAGAACCTTCACTCGCGAGTACGAAAAACATCTAAAACTGCCCGCCAGAACGCCGATAACTAATATGTCGGTAATTTACGAAACTCTTCGCAAAAACGAACAAATTACCCGCGTAAAATCGGCAATCATTTATATGAATTGGGTCAGCGGAACCAACGGGGCAGCGAAAGAAAATAGTTCGGTGCTGGTGGCAAGTCGGAATTTATCTAATGTATTTCCTGCAATCAAAAACCTCACATCCGAGTCTCCTAGCTCCTTAGAAAAAAAGTTAGGAAAGAGCCTCCAACCAGCCGGCAAAGAAATTTCCGATGTTCCTAACGGGGAGCAGTTAGAATTAGTATTAGTCACAGCTAACGCTCAACCAATACGCATTTTAGTTCCCGCAATAACGCGCTGGCAGGTATTGCAACTAGCAGAATCCCTGCAAGCCGAAATAACTAATCCCAGAAGAAGAAACAGCATCAGTTATTTGGATGCAGCCCAAAAACTTTATCGGTTGTTAATTGCGCCCATAGTCACAGAATTGGCAGCTTTAAAGATTGACAATTTAATTGTAATTCCGGCAGCAGGTTTGCGAAGCTTGCCCTTTGCTGCCCTTCACGATGGCAAACAATTTTTAGTAGAAAAATACAGCATTAGCGTCATCCCGAGTCTGAGTTTGACGGATACCCGCTACCAGAATATTGCTGACGATGAAGTTTTGGCGATGGGCGCGTCGGTATTTCAAGATAAAGCGCCATTACCGGCGGTACCGGTGGAGTTAGAGTCGATCGCGCCGCCGACGCGCGGAAAATCATTTTTGAATCAAGATTTTACCCTCAGAAACTTGCAAGCTCAGCGGACAAATCATCCGTTTGGTATCATTCATTTAGCAACTCACAGCGAATTCCAGCCCGGGCAACCGACTAATTCTTACATTCAATTGTGGGATACTAAGTTGCTCATCACTGAAATGCCGAAGTTGGGGTGGAATGAACCGCCAGTGAATCTCTTAGTTTTAAGCGCGTGCAGTACCGCTTTGGGCGACGAAGAGGCAGAGTTGGGGTTTGCCGGTTTGGCGGTAGCTAGCGGTGCGCGATCGGCTTTAGCGAGTTTGTGGGAAGTCAGCGACGAGGGAACTTTGGGGCTGATGACAGGGTTTTACCGGCAGTTGCGCGCCCCCAGACGCGAGGGGAATGTGACGATTAAAGCCGAGGCTTTGCGGCAAGCGCAATTGGAGATGCTGCGGGGGCGCGTGCGGATTCAAGACGGGCTGCTGCGAGTCGAAGGGCTTGCTTTACCTCTAATTTTGCCTCCGGAAATTGCCGCGCGGGGCGATCGAATCCTTTCCCATCCCTATTATTGGGCCGCCTTCACCATGATTGGCAATCCCTGGTAATTGGCGATTAGTGAGGTACGTAGTTGGGCTTTAGCCCTCTTAGGTACGTAGTTGGGCTTTAGCCCTCTTAGGTACGTAGTTGGGCTTTAGCCCTCTTAGGTACGTAGTTGGG
>NZ_JAEQCT010000071.1:0-16016 GCF_020738205.1 Microcoleus sp. PH2017_24_DOB_U_A | reverse complement strand
GCTTTAGCCCTCTTAGGTACGTAGTTGGGCTTTAGCCCTCTTAGGTACGTAGTTGGGCTTTAGCCCTCTTAGGTACGTAGTTGGGCTTTAGCCCTCTTATAGTGATTATAAAGCAAGCGAAGTCGCATCAAAAACTCCATTTACAAGTCATACCTCATCTTTCTGAGAAATGCTATAGTCTCGCAGGCAGAAACCAGTTTTTTTACAAAAACACTGGTTTATCGCCTTTAACAAGGGTAAAAAACCCGGTTTCTTTAGTCGGATTACATAATCCCTCTCCCCCTCTCCCCCTCTCCTCTGACTTCTAATCACCCCCGATCGAACTCAAATTATTTCGCAAAGTTTGTTCCTGCCGCTTAACCGCCGCCAACAATTCTGCATTTTGCAAAATCACCCCCACTTGATTGTTAAAAATTTTCATATAGTTTTGATCGCTTTGGTCGAAACTTGCCCGAAAACGCTCCGGCACATTTTCCTTAGATAATTCAATCGATTTATCCTCGCCATCCGATTTAATTTTATTAATTAACTGCGTCACAGCAATCAACTCCCCGTCTGGATTCCAAACAGGCATACAAAGCAAACTGCAAGTCCGATATCCGGTTTTTTCGTCCGTCTTTTTAGAAGTTTCAGAACCCGGATAATCATAAAGATCGAACGGTATATTTAGAGGAACCCCCATCTGGGCCACTTGTCCCACATAACCTTGCCCGATCGCCACACGCAACTCCAATAAATTACCATCTGGCAAAATAATTTTTGTCCACAATTGATTAGCATCTCTATCAATTACCCAAAAACTGCTCCGATCGGCATTCATCAACTCTTTAGCAGATTCCATCACACGTTGCAGAATCGAATCAATTTCTAAGCTGCTTTGACTCACAGAACGAGTAGCCGCCATCAACGCAGCCGCAACTCTTTGTCCTCGGGCTGTTTTGTGAAAGGTACGGAAACTTTCTAAAATCATTTGAATCAAATTCGCATCTTCGGCAAACCGCTCTTCATCCAGTTTTGTAAACCCTTCCAAATCAATTTTTTCTGACAAAGACAAGCTGGAGCGATCGATTTTTTTGATTTTATTAATTAGCTGAATTACAGCTACTAAATTACCCTCGTCATTTAACAAAGGAAGTGTTAACATAGTATAAGTTCGATAGCCATTTTTGATATCTAATGCTTTTGCCGTTTCCGAACGCGGATCGTCATAAAAATCAAACGGAATATTAATACTTTGTTTCGTAGACGCCACATGACCGACAATTCCTTTATCTGCCGGAACGCGAATTTCTAGCGATCGATCGCCCTCAGCATCGGCTTCAGCAATAATCGACCAAAACTCATTTTTTTCTTCGTCTAACAGAAAAATGCTAGTGCGATCGGCATTCAAAGACTTACCCATTTTCAAAGTAATCGATCGCAAAGTAGCATCAAGAATATCATCAAAACCCTGACCATCCATCACCTGATTTAGCATTGCCAGAGTTTGGCTGACCACATTTTGCGGGTGGTCTTCCGCCTGCTGTTTCATCGCTGCAAATTGTCTCGCATTGTGCAGTGCCACCCCGACTTGAGTGTTAAAAATTTGCATATATTTTTGACTGTTAGCATCGAAGCTGTCTTGAAAGCATTCCGGTGCTTCCGGCCAAGTTTCCGGGTCATATTCTGGGAAATCTCCCGGTCTTCTTTTGTTAATTAATTGAGTGACAGCCACTAATTCACCGTCAGGACTGCAAACAGGCATACACAGCAAACTGCAAGTACGATATTTTGTTTTTTGGTCAGTTTGTTTCGCGGTTATTGATTCGGGATGTTCGTACAAATCGAAGGGAATATTTACAGGTTTGCCACTATCAGCAACTTGACCCGCAAAACCTTGTCCGACTTCGATCCGGAGTTCGCGAACCGAGCCATCTTCAAAGCGGATTTTTGTCCACAGTTGCCCTGTTTCGCGTTCTAACAGCCAAAGAGTGCTGCGATCGGCATTCATCAATCTTTTAGCAGCTTCCATCACTTTAGTGATAATTTCTTCCGAATCCAAGCTGCTTTGAGAAACCGATCGCGTTGCTTCCGTCAGAGCTTCCGAAGCTTGCAATCTTTGAGTTAACTTATAACAAGATTGACACCTTTCCAACAACCGCTGAATAGCTGGAACATACTCTCCAATCAAAGTGCGATCGACTTCTGTAAACCCTTCTATATCGACTTTCTCAGAAAAAGTTCCTGCCGGATCGTGCTGTTGTTTTAACTTGTTGACCAACTGCACAAAAGCAAATATATCTCCCTTTTCATTTAACATAGGTGAGGTTAAATTGCTGTAAAGTCTGTAACCAGTCTTTTTATCTTGCTCTTCCACGACATCGGAATACCAATTTTCCGATAAATCGCTGGGAATGCTGACAGCTTTTTTATAAATAGTCACTCTGCCTGCTGTTGGATTGTTTGCCATAATTTGAATCTTTGTCGAACTGCTGTTTGTAGTTCTGGCAATAATCGACCAAAGTTCATTTTTATCTTTATCTATAAAAAATATGGTAATGCGATCGACACTCATCAATTCCCCTAGTTTAATAGTAATCGAACCCAAAATTTCATAGAGTACATCCTCAAAATCTCTGCCTTCCATACTGTTGAGCATAGATAGGACTTTGTGTTCTTGATGGGCAACTAATTGTTTAAAGTTTGGTTGGAGAGCAGCCAAAGCTTTTTTCGTCCAATTTCGATTAAATACAGAGGCATAAATTTTATTATAAATGCTTAAAATCCCCCCTCTTTTCACAACCAAACCAGACAATCGCAGTTCCATTTGTTCGAGGCTTTCATCAGCCGGAATTTTGGCTTCGCTACACGAATCAGAAGCAATTAAAATTTGCTGGTAAATTTTAAGCAAAGTCTCAGTACGCTGTCCGCTTCTGAGAATGCGATCGCGAATTGTTTTCAAATGTGGCGGTTCGTCTTGAACTTCCCAATTATCAATAATTTGCGTCTGGACTAAATTCTCCACCCAATCTGCGATTAAAGATTTATCCTGAGGAATTTTTGCCGGGAAATTTTCGGCTTGTTGCCAAATATAGTTGCAAATCTTTTGAGTTAAAAACGGCTGTCCTCCCGTCCAAATCAGTACATTTTCTACAACAGACTCAGGATAGCTAACTTTCCCTGCTAAACCTTGTACCAAAGGTTGAGCTTCGTGCAGTTTAAAGCCATACAATTCGACAGCGCGACCGAGATTAAAAGGCGTACAGTATTTATCTTGAATCAAGTCCGAAGGAGTCGCAACCCCCAGCAAAGCAAAAGTCAGGCGATCGAATTCATGGCAAGCACGAATGAAGGCAAAAAAGTCATCTGCCCGAAAATTTAAACTCAAAATACTGTCTATTTCATCAACAAAAATTACAATCTTACCCTGAACATTTTCCAGTAAAACTTGTTCAATAAACTCGCTTAGGCGCTGTACGGGCGGCAAGAATTCTCGCTCCCGCACCCACGATCTCAAATTCAAATCTAGCTTAAAACTGGTAACTAAACGTCTAATAACCCCCGCATACCACTGATCGGGATTGATATCTTGAGAACCGATTTTAGTTAGATCGATCGCCGCACAAGCAATACCTTCTGCTTGCAATTTGTGCATAGTTCGCACGCGCAAGCTAGTTTTACCCATCTGGCGAGAATTCAGCACATAACAAAACTCGCCATTTGTTAAGCCTTGATAAAGTTCAGAATCCGCTTGTCGCACTACATAAGTGGAAACATCTAGAGGCAAATGTCCACCAACTTTATAAGTATAGGCTGAGCTTTTTTCTTGATACATAACCTGTTTTCAATGAGTAGAATACACAGCCGATCGCCATTTGAGAGCCTAATTACCCTTCAATTTGTCCAGATTGACTTAAAAGACGCTGCAATGCTTCAAAAGCACGGCGCGCCAAATTGAGTTCAACAGTAACTTTTTCTCGCTGAAAAATCACGCGATCGCGAATTTCCAGCGCCGCCACCAAAACTTCATAATCCTCCCCATTCATCAAACCGTGAGCGAGGAATGTTTGAGCCAAAATAGGCGGTTCTTGAATTTCAAAATTAATCGAGTGGTGTTCAGCTACCATCCGCATCACTGATTCAGTAATAGATCCGATCGAACAGGTAGCGAGTTCAAAATTACCTTTTTCGATCATTTCTGATGCTCTTACCATGTAAACCTGAATATCGTATAGATCGTGCTGGCGATAGTCATAGGAAGGTTGCATCATCTCTTCTTCGGAAGTCTTTTGACTTTTTGACTCAGGAGGACGCGGTTTTAATGCTGCAAGGACAGATTCTTGAGCCGTACAAATAATCAAGTCTATTTCTGGATTTTGAATAAATTTTTGCCAGTCATAATCCCTCGACTTTACTAACACTTGATAACCTTGCTGGCGATATTTATCGGCAATATCTGCAATTTCTGTTGCTTCTAATTTTTCTATGGCTGCTATCATTGATTTAGCTCCATCGGCTCGGTTGGTAGGTCAATTTTAACATAGATAAATTCTTGGGCCGCAGTCAAAGCTTCAGCTATCAAAGAAGATATCGCAGTAAAATCTTCTAATTCCTTAAGTTTGCGCCGTTTTACTGTGAGGTCGGTAACTTGTCTGTCATCAACGTAAACTAAAATCTTCATCGCATCTACAATCGGCTTGATAATGTTATCTAAATCAGATATTTGAGTAATGCAATAGTGAGTGATGATGACTTGAACTGGTTCGCTAGTTGCTGACATTCCTATTGGCATAGCTTCGGCGGCTATTTGACCGACTTTGGCTTTCCACTCTTGAAGTTTTGCTCGGTTATTTGTTTGTAGAGAAACTGGCGAACCAGTGACGATAAATTCAAAGGGAATCAAGATTTTTCACTCCTCTTGGTGATAATATTTTAATCGATCGCCCGAAATAACTCCCCGTTCACCGCAATCCCCTTTCCTGCAAAAGCGCCTGTGCCCAACCAACATCATCGTCCTTCAGTCGCGGCACAGGCTGCTGAGCATAGTCGATCGACAAATCAAATCCCGCTCTGTCATACACACCGCTGAACAAAGCTTGCAAATCCACCTGAAATTCTGTATCTCCCGGCTGCAATGGCAAGAAAAATGGTGGAATTTCTTCTCGTACCGTAAAAGCATACAATTGAGCTTTTGGACGGCGATTTGCCCTGCTAATTAAAATGCGATAATCCGTGTTAGTCCCGCCAGTTACAGGCATTTGTCTCCCGGCCCTGAGCAAGTCAATTTCTACTAAATGAGAGGCACTTCTTAACACTTCTTGTCGCTTGTTTTCATAGGCCTCTCGACCTTTCCCAGTGCGTTTGTTTTTCGGCGAAAGAATTTCTATGACTGTGATTACCCGATTTGTACCTACCTCTCGGAGTTCTAAATAGCCTTCCCTAGCTTCTTCCAATATTGGTACCGTAACTGTCATCGGTTCAGAATGGGGCAGCGTTGCAGTCATAACAGATGGGCTGGCGGTGGACGGGCGATCGAATACTGTCACGTCAGGAATTGCCAACAAATCGCTATCTTCGGCCTCGCTCAAATAAATCCGCTTTTCAATTGCCGCCCGGTATTTCGGGCGCAGCGCAGGCCCGATCGCATCGGCGATCGCCGTAATTAAGCGGTGATGAACTTCCGGCCAAAATTCAGGATTTTCTAAGTAAGGGTCTACCCCTGGAAATGGAGACGGCATTTTATTACCTCCCGCAAGAGTTTTGTAAGTTAGATGAATCTTAAATACATTTTAGTCGATCGCCAAAATACTGACGGTACAACTCAAAGCGCACAGTTACCTCATTTCCCCGCAACTGCACCAGCCCCAAACTGTGCAACTTAAACGCCAGCACAGATTCTAACTCTACAGGTTCATTAGCTGCTACTACCCTACTAAAAGCCACTGCTAACTCCTGATGTTCTTGCAAATTCCACAAATGACGGCGCAAATGATCGCCGTAAATTCCTGCTTCAGTAGGAGCAAGTTCTAAAAGTTCATCTAAACTTTCCTCTAAATCTTTTTGTTCTTTGGCAGAACCTGAAAATCGGCGATTGAAAAGAGCAAATTCTTGAGCAATGTGATATAAAGCTACCCGCACCAAATACGGATGACCGCCCACAATATTCATCAATTTTTCCACCATATTTATTTGCCAATTCAGCCCGTGCCTTCTCGCTAAATCAGCCACTTGTTCGGCGCTAAACTCGGACAATTCTATTGGCAAACCCACATTAAAAGGCGATTGATTCACGTTCAGCGGAATGTAAACTTCTGTTGAATGCACCACTACCAAACGCAGTTTTGCCCACAGTTCGCTGTCGCTGTCGCCATATCCGGCTTCTTCATACCAGGCCCTTAGCAGCCCAAAAAAATCATCGGCAATTGTAGGATACTGAAAAACGCGATCGACCTCATCCAATCCCAACACCAGCGGTGCATTGTTTCCCGACAACAAACAATCTTCAAAATAAGCCGTACAATTATCTTTACTGCCGTAAGTATCAGTCCAATAATCGTCAATCTGGTGAGGCAACCGCAGCTTGCGCGTAATTTTGTTGCAGAACCACCTCAGCAGTGAATTGAGATTGGCAAATGACGCAGCATCTGCGTGTTGAAAACTCAGAGGAACAGTGCGATAGCCTTGTTCTTTTGCCTGATAAAGAATCCTCGCCATTAACGAAGTTTTGCCCATTTGTCTCGGTGCTTTTATCCTAATTAAAGTTCCCGGCTGCAAAAGTTCCTTGTAACACTGAGCTTCCCAGGGAACGCGATCGACATAAAAAGCCGAATCCAGCCTGACTTGTCCTTGGGGAATCTGCGGCTCTGCGGCGGGTGATGGAGGATTTGAAAGCGGCAGAGTCCGAGAAATGGTTACAGTCTGAGTCGCAGTTTTAAGGAAAGAATGCTCTGGCGCCAGCAGGTTTAAATTAACTATAAATCCTGCGGATATGTCATCTTCTGTATCTGTTTGCGATGTACCTGCTGGCTGTACTGTGCTTTCCCCAGCGACTGTTTCTAAAAGCATTTGGTTGATTTCTTGTAGCAGTAGTACCGTGTCAGCCGGCGATGTCCACTCGCGCTGCTGAGTATCGTTGATGTAGTTCCGCAAGTCATGGTTTAGCCGTATGCTGGGAGGATAATTGACTCGAATTGGCAACACGGCAGGCGCCGGATTTTGCCGTCTGTAGCGCAATTCTTTGATTTTCCGCAATTCTTCCATAACTATTTCACTAACTGCTGTTTCCCCGGACAGCAGCAATAAAAAATAGTCACACTGTTCTAATTGAAAGTCAATTTGAGAAAGCCAGTTTTTTGCTGATTCGCGATCGGGATAAACCGCCCCAATATTGGCAGCGAATACTTGGTGTCCCGTTGCATTTATGCCTTCGGCAAGCTCCAGTGCCAAACTCAGATCGGGTTCTTGGTTGCAATAGCTAATAAAAACTCGTTTTCCGTGATTTGTCCCATTTCTCGGTTCAGTCTGGGAAGGCTGTTTTAGATGTTCTGCCGATCGCATTTCCTGCCGCGCGATCGATCGAGCTATGGCTCCTCGCACGTTCTTTTTTGTAACTTTCTCTCCCAAGATACTTGACAGCTTCTGCCACAGCTTGTATCCTACATCTTTTTCGACATATTCCGGGTTTAATGGGTAAATCTGTTCATAGGTTTGTCCTTGCCAAGTCCCGATAAAAACCTGCCTTTCCAAATCGTTGAGGTGTTTGCCAGTTTTGAGGTGAACTGAGTTTTCTATAAATTCTAAAGCTTCTTGAATATTCATTTTTCTACTAAGGTATTTCGATTGTAGATTGGAGATTTTAGATTTTAGATTTTAGATTTGGGAATCACTGATGGCGATCGGGGTTGGGAGCTTGCCTGCTGTAGGTTCGTTTTAGAAAAAAAGTCCCACACTTCCTTGATAGCAAGAATTTTTATAAATTGTATAGCCTCGCGGGTCAACATTCAAGCCAGCAGCCGAGCTGAGGGCTTGCACGGCAAATTCCGAGTCGAGTTAGCTGCTCCTTCGCTTTCCTGAGGTTTTATGAGTTTTTATGAGGTATTGCGGTAGCTCCCCAATCAGCGGGAAATTGCTGAGGCGCAAAAACTGTCAAACTTATGAGCTTTTCTGGTTGCGATCGCCAATTGCGATCGGTGACAATAAAAACCAACAGCCAGTCGATCGATTTTAGATTTTAGATTTTAGATTTTAGATTTTAGATTGACTGCACAAATGACTTCTTGGAAAAAAAAATACTCCTCTGACAGACTAATTGCAAATATGCAATAGTTCGCAATCACCCGCCATCAAGGTAACTACAAATGTTGAACCCCACCACAGTCATCATCAGTTCCTTAACTGAAAGCTTAAAAGCCGGATACCGAAACACTTACGGGAACATTAAATCTGACAGCGCCAGACTTATCGAACAGGTTGTCAGCCTAGCTTTAGAAAACATTGCCAGCAGCGACGCTCTTTATCACAACGTCGAACATACAGTTCTTGTCACCTTAGTAGGGCAAGAAATATTGCGCGGTAAATACCTGAGCGAAGGAAACATCTCCCCAGAAAATTGGCTGGAGGCGATCGTTTCTTGGCTGTGTCACGATATCGGTTACGTCAAAGGAATCTGCCCTCAAGATCAACAAAGCCAAAGATTGTATGCGACAGGCACTGACAACAATACAATTTATCTAGAATCGGGTACAACTGATGCTAGCTTAACTCCCTATCATATAGACAGGGGTAAAATGTTCGTACAAGAACATTTTTTCGGTCACGATTTGATTGATTCGGAGGCTATTATGCGTAATATTGAATTGACTCGCTTCCCCGTACCGAACGACGAAGAACACTCTTGTACTGGCAATTATCCCGGCTTAGTGCGGGCAGCAGATTTGCTCGGTCAACTCAGCGACCCCCGCTACTTACAAAAAATACCGGCGCTGTTTTATGAATTTGAAGAAATAGGTAGTAATAAAAATCTAGGCTACTGCCATCCGGCAGATTTGCGATCGGGCTATCCCAAGTTTTTTTGGAATGTTGTATATCCCTACATTCAAGAAGGATTGCAGCATTTGAAAATGACTGCTGGGGGTCAAGAAATAATTGCCAATCTTTACGGAAATGTGTTAACAGTAGAGAAAGAAATTGCCTCTTGTGCTGCAACTTCGGCGGTAAAATCTACGCCAAAGTTACTGGCTGATGTTCGCGGGTTTCAATTTCTGAATTTCCAGCGGTTTCGGGGATTGCCTGACAGTTTTAGTCAGAGGAATAAAAAAAACATGAAAAGTTTGTTTGTAATTGGCAATGGGTAATTGGGCATGGGGCATGGGGCATGGGGCATGGGGCATGGGGCATTGGCCTTCCCAGGGCATTGGGGATTGGGCATTGGGCATTGGCCTTCCCAGCGCATTGGGCATTGCGGATTGGTGTCAACTGTCAACTGTCAACTGTCAACTGTCAACTGTCAACTGTCAACTGTCAACTGTCAACTGTCAACTGTCAACTGTCAACTGTCAACTGTCAACTAACTTAAGGTTTTTCCGTCTGCTGCAAATGTCGCCAAATTGCTTGATAACATACGTGCCAAAAATACATAGCCAAATTCAGAAGAGCTAATAACTTAGTGCCATCTTCTAACATAGCGTGTGCTCCTAGACTACGAGTGTCTATAATATCCTCAAACCGCGAGATAGCAAATAAGAGGAATGCGGCGATTAAGGGCAGGTAAGGAGTGGTTTTGATGTATCGCCAAAATTTAATTCCGTAAAGGAAAACGCCACTACCATAACACAAATAAATTAATTTCTTAGATATTCCCAACTGAGAAAGAATCAAAGTCATCCGAAACCTGTCATCCAAGAAAAAGACTCCCAGCAGTAAAGCGCTAAAAAAGAAGAATATTGCCGATCGACTGCGGGGGTCTTTTTGGCGCAGGAGTCCGAATGTAAATGCACAAATTGCGACTGGGATGCACCAGAGGACTTCGGAAATTCCGGTGAAAAGGCCTTCGTAAGGGAACCAGAAATTAAAAGGATCGCTAAAGAGGCGTTCAACTCCGTCTCCCTGGTTGTTGAGTTTGGCGTATAGGCTCAGTCCGCCTAAAATTAGGAGAGCCAGAGTGTTGAAAATGACTAAAAATGGTACAGTAAAAAAGTGTTTTTTGAGAAGTTCTAAAAAAGTTGAAAAGTTGGGAATTTTATCGAATAAAGGCTGATGCTTCATAATTGTTTTCCCAGGAATAGAGTTTGTTAGACTATTTTATATTTTAAATTTTAGATTGGCAATGACTGATGAAGAGCATTCTTGGGAACATGGGTTTACAGTTGCATTCTTGTTTGAAGCGAGTGTTAAGTAAATCCACCCGATCAAACGTAAAATACGGTTCGCGGTTAAGCTTACTGTGTATCTCTTCTTCCTTCTTCCTTCTTCCTTCTTCCTTCTTCCTTCTTCCGAACCGGCAGCCAAACGACGAATGTAGTGCCGCTATCGGTTGGATATAAATGAGCTGCACTAGATGGCAGCCATTCCGGATTTACTGGGGAAAATACTTGGATTTCTCCTTGCATTTGGCGGACTAAATCGCGGGCGATCGCCAAACCCAATCCTGTGCCGGGAATTTCTGTCTGGGCTTTTTCTCCCCGGTAGTGTCGCTCAAATAAATGCTCTAAATCCTGGGGGGGAATGCCGGAACCTGTGTCGCTGACTGCAACTGCTATGGCAGGTAAGGGGCGGTGGTTCGCTTCGTAGCTTACTTTAATATAAATTTGGCGGCCGGCGGGGGTATATTTCAAAGCATTGTCAATTAGGTTGCTCAAAACTTCGCGCAAAGCTCGATCGCTCGCCGAGACTGGTGGTAAATCCGCCGGAATGTCGGCTAACAATGACAGATGCCTTTCCGATGCGATCGCCTCGGCGGAAATTAACAGCGGTTTTAAGACTTCTGTCACTACACAGGATTCGTCCAAATTGGCCACTGGTAACAGCGACAGAGGAGAATGCTGGATTAATTCGATATTAGAAGTTGCTGTTTCTGAAGTGCCTGATGGGAGTCTGAGATTTGCTTCGCCGGTATCTACTGTGCGATCGAACTGGCCGAGCAATTCAGAGAGCCGATCGCTCTCTCGGACAATACTATAAGCCACATTGCGATTTTTGTCTTCTGGTACCAGCCTGCGCGCTAACAGTTTGCCAAAAGTTCGCAACGCTGTCAGCGGACTCTTGAACTGGTGCAGCAAGTTGTGCATCGTGTCATAAACCTGAGCCTGGATTTGCCGAGAAGATCCCAATTCCTGATGCATCCACTGCGATCGCTGGTCTAAAATGCAGGCTAGGGCCAAGGTGCGAGCAATTTGTTGGATCTGAGCCTCCTCTCGATCGTTCCAAGCCCTGTCTTCCCTACCGCTGACCAGGAGTCCCAGGACAGCGTCCTCGTGTATCAGAGGCGTCACTATTTGCCTCCGTTGCTGCCACACATTCCCCGGGCCTTGGCACTGATTGGAACTGTTTTCAAAACCCGGCAGTGGCTCGGGTGCGATCGCACCCACGGTTGATGCTTCCACAGCCAAAGCCGGCGCAGCCAGCCGCCGTGGCATTGGTTTCACTGTCGAGCTTGAAGCCGGTTCGAGCCTCAACTCCTGATTTTCTGGTTCGACTGAGGTTTCTGGGTAAACTGCGATCGGCACTAACTTTGCCTCGCTGCCTTCTACCAGCTCTTGTGTCAGGTATACTGCGCTGAATGTCGCACCCAAACTGACTGCGATCGCCACCTGCGATCGACAAAGCTTGACAAATTCTGAACTGGCTGGCATTAACATGAGTGCCACATTAAGATATTTTACGGAATTTTAACTAAATTACAACTGCTCAGCCCCCGATTACAGATTGGAGACTCCTAAATTTCTAGTATGTGGGCTTTGATGGCAGGCTGCTCGGTTCCCAGGATTCAGCTTTCACAAACACAATTGCTTTAAAGCCCCGCCTGCATAGCTTCCCCAGAGTCCCAAGCTTGGCTGCTGCCGGAAGTTGCGGCCCACCTTACCACAACCGCTGCACTTTTGTCGATCGGCACGAATGTTAAGATTATGTCGATATATTAAAAACAGTTGAAGTTTAGAGCTAGAACAGATATACTGGCCTCGGATTTGGTAGCTATCATTACCTAAAAATTGGATAAAAAGCCACGCCCGATCGGGACAGCTTTGATGATTGAATCATGTATTGTTGATTCGCCAGATGTAAAAATCCGGTCTCAACTCTATAATCCAAAAAATCTGAGATAGGTTGGGGCATCAACCTAGGATGCTCGGCAATATCAGACAAACTGTGCTTGAGAAAAGCTGTTTGAATCCAGAATCCCCATGTCTTTATGGCTGGGGAGTATGTCAAAACCTGTCTGCTCATACTGTCTGCTCACACTGTCTGCTCACAGAGGAGGTAAAGAAATTGGCCAGGAGACGCAAGCGCAAAAGTCGCCGCCGACAAGAAGGACGCAGAATTTTAGAGTGTGTGCCTCAATATAGCATCGAGAGCGGCGAAGATAAACCCGTAACAGCGGCTCGCAAGTTCATCCATGCCGAAGGCATTGCTCCCCCAGCTTTACTGTTGGTCAAGCGTAACGAGCATACCACCGACAGATACTTTTGGGCTGAAAAAGGTTTGTTCGGAGCCCAATACGTAGAAGAGAACCATTTCTTGTTTCCCAGCTTAAAGGTGATGCTGGAAGCAACCGCAGAAAAAATTCCTGCGGTGTCCGCCAGTCGCGCATAGATCGAAATGTTTAGATCAAAACATTGACACCAATGTTTTTCTAGCTCTTTTAACAAAAGCGCGAGAGTTCTCATTGTCTGGAGAGTGCCAACTGAAATTTACGCGAAAAATCCTTGGGAAGTTAAGGTAGAAGGAGCCATCGCAACAGTATAGATCGTCAAGAAAGGGCGATCGGCACAATTGGCACTCTCAGGATAATGGTTTTTTTTGACTCTGCCCAAAAACGAATACAAGCCCGGAATCGAGTCGCGAACCACTCCAAATTTTAGACGAAAATTAAAGCTCCCAGATTCATCTGTAGAATAAATCTCAAATCTAAAATCTCACAATCTAAAATCGTTTGACCGTGCCAGATACATTTAACCCAGCAAATCCAAGACTAAGCCCGAATTAGCTGTGTATGGCAAGACGCGTGAAAGCTGCAAGCTCTCCCGTCAAGGAGGTATCTCTCAAAGCTTTCAACAAGATATTGAAAGCGCCATTTCAATCTCTGTTCACACTTTGAACAGGTTTGTGATGTGTATTATTCGGTTATGTCTACTACAAAACTGCCATATTTAACAGCTTGATGCTTCAACATTTGCTGAAAACGATAATGACTCAAAGTGACCATCGCCCTAGCTGTTTTAATCGCTAGAGCGTTTTTTATTCCCGCCCTACACTACCAGCTTTTACCCAATTATTCAATAAGTTTCTAGAAAATCATTTACTTTGCATCAACAGTCGATCGAACTTTCGGGCCAACTAGAGAACTGCCAGCAGCAATCCTTTTGTCGGCTCGAAGTCGAAGCACGGCATCTAGCATATCAAAAAAACGTTCCGCGCCAAACTTTTAATCTTCCAGGGGTTTCAAATTTAAAGCTTTTTGCATAGTTGCTAGCTCGTCGCGGTGAGCTCTGACAGTAACAAAGCTTTTAGTTGGGCTTTCCGAGTCAGCAACTGATTCGAGTTTTAGAAGGACTTGCTCGGAGCGTCCGGCTTTTTTCCAGTAAAATACTCCCGTCAACGGCGACAGCAGTACCAAACCTAGGAAAATTTGACCTTGCTGTGGTACTAGCATTCCCAAAACCAGTCCCAAGCAGAGAGCGCCGCCTGCACTCAACAGGGTTAAAAAGATAGCTAGAAACCAACTCGGCCGCACAAAACCCTCAAAGGTGACTTTATAGTTGGGGGCATCAACGGCTGCAACTCGGTAAGCCCTAGAAGCAAAATACTCTTGTAGCTGGGTTAACAGTAACTCTTGGGCGCTCTCGGAAGCAAGCTTGACTTGTTCGATGCGATCTTTGACTGAGGCCTTGATGAAGAAAAACAAGCCAACAGCCAACAGCAGCGTCATCACAAAAGTTGAAGAAAGAACAGTAGTATCCATCGGTAGAAGTTTGTGTAAGTGAAATTATCTACTATGACTTTACAGAAGTTTACAGAAGAAAGCGATCGAGGACTTACGCAGACACTTTTTAACCCAAATTCTCGCCAAGCTTTCTAGCAATGCGTTTTTCTCCCCATCACCCAATTCCCATATCTCCCCATCATCCTTAATTCTCAAGTGACAATGCGTAAGTCCTGACGTAGTGAATCGCTACTCTAATCGCTGTGCGGCGGCGATGCTGGCAAAGCGAAGGCAATCGGACAATTCGCTTTGCTAGTAGCACCGCATCTCAAGGGTTTAGGCATCCGATTTCAACGCCTGCTAACCCGTGTGACCAGTTTCCAAGGCACGGGGACGACGGCCAGACGCGCCGTTTCCCTGACCGATGTACTCGTGCCACAGACGAGCCAGGTCTTGAGCTTGATGCCGCCACTCAGGGAGGATTTGATACATCCGGCGGGGGCGGCCGCGTCCTTCTACTTTTTTCCAGTAACCGGTAATGACGGCTTCATCTTCGAGAAATTTCAAAGCGCTGTAGAGGACGGTATCAGAAAGTCGGTAGATGGGGAATTCCCTTTCTAGTTGTCCGATGAGTTCTGTACCGTAGGAATCTCCGCGCAATAACACCGAGAGAATGTAGCACACTGCCAGTTCCTTGTTTAGATAAACAGGAGGGGGGTCTTGAAAAAATTGATAGATATGTTCAAATTTCATCTGTCTTGTCCGCTGGAAACTCTCGTGATACCGTCAGGTTAACGGGAGAGGAAAGCGGGGCGGGGTGTGCCGCTTCCTAAGGATTAAGTGGGAATGGGGGAAACAGAGGTGCAGTATTTCCCCAGTTGTGTTGATAGCCGGAACTGTTGTGGTGCACTGCGCTAATGTTTGCTTGCGCCAAGGTTGAGGAGCGCTCACATAACTAGGGTAACTTTACTTCCTCTTCCAATCTATCGCAGCTACTATTGCCAAGTGTGCGATCGCACGGAAGAGTTGCACTTATTTCGGGGGTTAGTGTTTTAACTCAAACTCAGAAGTCGCAACCCCCAAACCCTCTGCGTTCCTGGTTTGTGGGCTATGGTTTGTCAGAGTTCGCCGGCTTTTTCGGGCAGAAATTTTGCCTTTAAACCGGACTCAGACCTAACATGGCGCGCAGTGTAAAAGTTAGAAACACAAAAGTCGCTACAATCGAAGTAATCAGGGCGATCGCAGTTGCCGGTCGATCGAGCAGAGGTTTGAGTCGCTCGAACAGGAAAAAAAAGATTCCCAGACACACAGTAATCAAAAAACGAGGGTAGCGAGAGATGTTATTAATGAAATCTTGCATGAGCACCGGTGGGGTAAAGTGTTACAGCTCGATCTTTGACTGGTAACACTTGTGAGCGAGTTAGACAATTTTGGCACAGCCGGAGCTAAATCTGCCGATCGGGCGATCGGTCATTTTTCAAGGGCGATGCTAACATATATAATTCTAACGAAAAGTTTTGTGAGAGCGATCGGGTCTGAGTCTGTTCAATGCCGGAACGCGACCTCCGTTCAACAGTTGACCGCTTGACAGTTGACCGCTTGACAGTTTGAGAGCGACCTCTACCTATAAGTCCGAGGATTGGAGTAATGAATAGTCTGATTTTAATTTCTCCCTCAAAGCGTTCCGGCTTTCAACCAATTCTTTCTGGTAACGAATGAGAGAAGTATTTCTATTCAGTTGTAGTTGTGAGTTGTAGTTGTGATAAATATTATAGGGCTGTTATTTCTACCTAAATGTCTGCGGGAGCATCCCACTTTTTGACTAAGTAGAAACACCTAGCTTGATGTCATTATTTAAATACGCACATCTCAGTCTTAAAATTTGAGGCACATTTTTTTC
>NZ_JAEQCT010000070.1:0-57335 GCF_020738205.1 Microcoleus sp. PH2017_24_DOB_U_A | reverse complement strand
CTTGTAGGGCAGATAAGATTGTCAAACTCACCAATTATCGGGAAATTATCTGCGTCTATCAGTGTTTGTTTCAAAAGTATCTGCGGTTAGCCGATTCATAGATTTATGTAGCGCGATCGCCAATGGTTAGCATCAAAAGGTTTATCATGATTTTTGGGTTAGCACGGGAACTCTTCCAAAATCTCTATTGACTCTCTGACCACTTTTGTATATATGACCACACCTATTTCCATTATACAAATATAGCATACAAAAAGCAGAGTGTCAATCAAAAAAACATGAAAATCATCGAATCTTCTAGGCGAGTTCTTGTTTGCCAAAACCGCACTTGTCGCAAGCAAAATGCAGCCAAGGTACTGACAACTTTTCAGCAATTGTCCGGTGCAGAAGTCGAAGTTGTCGCTAGTAGTTGTTTGGGACAGTGCGGTAACGGGCCGATGGTGTTGGTGCTACCAGAAGAGGTTTGGTATAGCGGTGTTTCTGCTGAAGAAGTTGCGGCAATTACCGATCGACATTTGCGGGGTGGAAAGCCGATAGAGGCGATGCTTTATCGTAAGTTTCACCGCCATTCTGTAGGGGCGGTACCCCCGAACCCGCCCGCCGATGTTTAAGCTTTTTTGCTGTGTACTTGAATGCGTTTGTCGGTTTTTTGCTTCTTCACCCAAGAGACAAATTTCTGGAGTTGAGGGTCATTTTTGAGCTTTTCTAGGGTGTTGAGCTCTTGGGCGAGGTGTTTGTTGTCGAATAGAGAGTGTATCTGGCGGTGACAAGCTGAACAAATGTCGATCGTCTGGCTGGGATCTTCGTTTTTCCGCTTGGTGTTTTGTTTGGGGATGAGGTGGTGGGCGGTTAATGCTGCCATTGGTCGATCGCACAATTCGCACTGCATAATTTCCTCAATGCTGGTGGATGGGAGAATTGCTTCTTTTAATTTAGCGTCATTTAGGGCGATCGGCTTTGAGAAAGTCAGTAAAGGTCGATCGCACTTCCCAAACAATAAAAAACCCCCAACCGGGGGTCATCTTAATTTTATCAGGTGGGACAGGCATCTTGCCTGCCCGCTAAGTACAAAAGCCTACGCTCAAATTATGTACAGCAGCACAAACAAAACAATCCAGATCACATCGACAAAGTGCCAATAAATCTCAGTCGCTTCGATGCCGAAGTGGTGTTCGCTGGAATAGTGATCTTGTACGCGCGATCGCCAAACGACCCCAGCCATCAGCACCACTCCAAACGTCACGTGCAAACCGTGAAAAGCAGTCAAAACGTAAAAGCAACTGGCATACAAATTAGTCGTCAACCCAAACTCTAAATGAGTATATTCGTAAACTTGACCGCACAAGAAAACGACGCCCATAGCGATAGTCACGAGCAACCAATTTCGCATACCCGTCGCATCATTCTTTTTGATCGCAGCATCCGCATTGTGAATCACAAAACTACTAGCAATCAGAATCACCGTGTTAATTCCCGGCAGCAATAACTCGCGATCGGGTGTACCTTCAGGCGGCCACATCGGGGCCATCGCCCGATAAATCAAATACGCGGCAAACATACCCATAAATATCATGCCTTCAGATCCCAAGAACACAAGTACGCCTAGCATTCTGTGGTCGGGATGCTCTTCGCCGTGCGCTTCTATTTCGGCGCTGTGGTGGTAATTTAGAGCCGTTTTTTCTGGATCGATCGCTGGAATTTGTTGCATAATAAATTGCTAGTTGGTAATGGATGTTGAAGGAAGAAGGAAGAAGGAAGAAGGAAGAAGGAAGAAGGAAGAAGGAAGAAGGAAGAAGGAAGAAGGAAGAAGAAGGAAGAAGGAAGAAGGAAGAAGGAAGAAGGAAGAAGGAAGAAGGAAGAAGAAGGAAGAAGGAAGAGAACATTCGTGCCAACAATTGTCTGAAAATCTTTGTATCTCTCGTTTATAGCGGAGGCTCGATCCCCCTAAATCCCCCTTAAGAAGGGGGACTTTGAGTGTGTCCGGTTCCTGCATTCTCAAGGGGGGCTTTGAGTATGTCCAATTCCTGCATTCTCAAGGGGGGTTTTGAGTATGTCCAATTCCTGCCTTCTCAAGGGGAGCTTTGATTGCTTCTTGTCCCCCCCGACCTAAGGGGGGCTAGGGGGGATCGAGAGCTTAATCGTCAGACAGCAGAGCGGTACTAGGTTTGACGTGTTTGTTGACTGATGACTGATGACGTTCGCGAGCGGGGACGCTCGCGCTAATCACTGATGACTAATTGCTATCTTGACTTTCATCACCAGGAGAATCAACGTTTATCTCTGATTCAGGCTCGACCAAAGTAGCAGTCCCGCCAAAGAAAGTGGAAACTTGAGCCTCCGCAATCGGAATACCCCGTTTCTGGGCGTTGCGTGTCGCATTTTCCCTCAACTTCAGCCTGAGACGTTCGCCAGTGTTCTGAATTTTTTCCATGCCGTAATCGTAAGGCCCGGTTGCCAATACCGGTATTCCTTCAAAATTTTCGATCGGCGGTGGCGAAGTCGTCATCCATTCCAAACTTAAAGCTTGCCAAGGATTGTCACCTGCTTTCGGGCCGTACCTCCAACTCCAAATCACGTTAACAATAAACGGGATTGTCGAGACTGCCAGCATATAAGCGCCCACAGTACAAATGACATTAATTGTCGTAAATTTTGGGTCGTACATTGCCACCCGCCGGGGCATTCCTTGCATCCCCAAAGCGTGCATCGGCAAGAAAGTTACAGTAAAGCCCACATAGGTTAAAACAAAGTGAACTCTACCCCAAAATTCGTTAAGCATCCGCCCCGTCATTTTGGGGAACCAGTGGTAAAAAGCCGCGTAAATTCCAAACACTGAGCCGCCAAACAGCACGTAGTGTAAGTGAGCGACGATAAAATAAGTATCGTGAACGTGAATGTCGAAAGGTACGGAAGCTACCATGATCCCGGTGATGCCACCGAGGAGGAATGTTGAGATAAAACCCATCCCAAATAACATCGCACTCACTAGGCGGAGTTTGCCGCCCCAAATAGTTGCCAACCAGCTAAATATTTTGATCCCAGTGGGTACGGCGATGATCATGGTGGTGATCATGAAAAACATCCGCAGCCAGCCGGGAGTACCGCTGGTAAACATATGGTGCGCCCACACGATTAAGCCCAAAAAGCTGATGGCGAGACTGGAATAGGCGATCGCCAAATAACCAAAAATTGGCTTGCGCGAGTGCACTGGCAACACTTCTGAAATCACCCCAAAAAAGGGCATGATCATAATGTAAACAGCCGGGTGCGAATAAAACCAGAATAAATGCTGGTAGACGACCGGATCGCCGTTACCAGTCGGGTTAAAAAATGCCGTTCCCGCTAACAAGTCAAAGGATAGCAAAATCAAGGCTGCTGCTAGCACTGGAGTAGCAACTAAAGTCAGCGCTGAAGTCGCAATCATTGCCCAGCAAAACAAAGGCATTTCATTGAGACTCATGCTCGGAACCCGCATCGTGAATATGGTAACGGCAAAATTTACCGCCCCCAAAATCGAAGAAGTTCCCAGGAACAAAACGCTGAGAATCCAAATTTCTTCCCCCATTTGAGCAGTAACTAAGCTCAAAGGCGGATAGGAAGTCCAACCAGCCTGGGGAGCTCCCACCAAAAAACTGCTCAACAGCAATACGCCGGCTACGGGAATCATCCAAAAAGCCAGGGCATTGAGCCGGGGAAATGCCATATCTTTTGCCCCAATCATCAGGGGAATCAAAAAGTTAGCAAATCCGGCGCCTGCGGGGACAATCCATAGGAAAATCATCACCGTGGCGTGAACAGTAAATAAACTGTTATAGAGTTCCGGGGCGACAAAATCGGAGTCGGGTGTGGCGAGTTCGGTTCGCACTAAGGTAGCCATCACGCCGCCGATTAGATAGAATCCAAAAGTTGTAACTAGGTATTGAATACCGATGACTTTGTGGTCGGTATTAAATGTGAAATAATCTCGCCAATGTCTATCGGCGGGTGCTGTTCCGCGAGCATCTATGTTGGCAGTTTCTTGGAACTGTGCTTGTGTCATAGTTATTAGTCATTAGTTATTAGTCATTAGTTATTTGCTCTGGATTAAATATCCATTGCCAGGAACTAATGACTATTTTTTGTGATGAGTTGGATGAAGTTGTTCTAGACTTTCGGGATTAATTTTTATTTCCCTGACGTAGGGAGCTAAGAATTCCCCGTCTGACATTTTTTCGGGATTGATGGCAACTGCTTGCTCTAAGTTTTGAGCGCTAGCAACTTGCTGTTCTTTCACCCAAAGGTCGAAGTCTTCGGGTGTGTGAACGAATGCTACAGCTTTCATTGCTCCGTGATATGCGCCGCACAATTCAGCACAAACAATTCGGTATTCGCCGACTTTGTTTGGTATAAATCTTAGTTCGCTTCCTCGCCCAGGAATTGCATCTTGTTTGAGCCGAAATTCGGGCATCCAAAATGCGTGCAGCACGTCTTGAGCTGCAAGATTTAGCTGTACGTCGCCGTTGAGTGGCATATGCAGTTCACCGGAACTAACGCCACTTTCTGGATAGCTAAAAATCCAGGCGTACTGCAAACCCATGACATTTACTACTAAGTCTGCTGGTTTTTCTTCGTTTTCTGGGGCAGCACCTACGCCTAGGGCAATTTGTTTTTCTGGCTGAATTTGAGGTGCTTTTTGTGGTGTATCTGACAGCGTGCCTGCGATCGCACTTCCGCGCATTTTAGAGTGCGATTGCATTGTACCGTGATCGTGATTACCCATCGGATCGAGGCCACCCATTGAGTTGTAAATCTCAAAACTGTAGACTCCGATACCTAAAATAATCACCGCTGGTAGGGCTGTCCATAGAATTTCTAAGGGAAAGTTATCATGCCAAGCTGGCCCGTCTGTATTGTCTCCTTCACGACGGCGATATTTAATTACAGCAACGACTATCACTCCGTGGACTAGGATAAATAATCCTATGGAAAGTGTCATCATTGTGTTGAATAGTCCGTCTATCTGCGATGCTTGAGCCGAGGCGGCGATCGGCATTAATCCATGATTCTGGCCGTACCAGAGACTGATCAGAGTCACTCCGATGCCGACGAGCATGGTGAGGATGGAACTTGGAATGTTCAAGCTAGTACCTTTTAGTAGCGACACTTCTTCGCTGGAATAATTAGGGAAGCGCCTCTGGGTTGTCAATTTTTAATTGTAGATTGACATTTTGAACACAATGCCTATCTTAAGGCTTACTTAATGCTTAGTATTTTTGGGCGATCGCTCCTTCGCATGAATACGGCTTATGTCCCTTGACAAAAATCAGAAAAAATGGTAACAAATTTGTTTTCTTTGCTACTAAATTTGAGATTGTTTTTCAAACACCATTAAATGCTGCTGGGGTAACATATCTTTTGTCTCTTTCCATACTAAACCGACGGCGGCCATTTCTTTTTTCACCTGTTTCTGGGTCATTTTGTGCAAACCTTTAATGGGAAGCAGCGGATTTTCGCCCCGATACTCGATCGATACTGTGCGGCCTCCTGGTTTCAGTGCTTTGACAATTCCTTGCATCATTTCTCTGGGATAGGCAAACTCATGATAGGCATCCACCATCACAACTAAATCGACGCTGTTTTCCGGCAAATTGGGATTGTCGATACTTCCCAAAACTGGCTCAACGTTAGCGATATTTTTTTCTTGTTTATTTAATTCAATAAAGTTGAGCATTTCCGGCTGTACGTCAACGGCGAAAACTTTTCCTTCGGGAACTAGGGGGGCGATACGAAAGCTAAAATATCCGGTTCCGGCTCCAATGTCTGCTACAATGTCGGTTGGTTTTAAATCTAGATTGTTGACTAATCGAGCAGATTTTTCTTCCATGCCACGAGATGGTCTTTCCAGCCAACTAGCGCCTTGATATCCCATGACTTGGGCAATTTCTCGACCCATGTAAAATTTGCCGGTGCCGTCGGGATTGTGGATTGTTCGCTGCTGATAGATTGTATCTTGGTTGGCGATTTTATTGGCTGCTGATGCGCCGAGATTGAGCGGAAATACGCAAACTATTGTCAGGATGATTGCTGTTAATAATTTAATGAATTGTGGGATTTTATTCACGGTATTTATGATTGTGTATTTGAATGGTTGCTCGCGATCTGCCCATTGGTGACGACTTAATGTTAAACGTAATTAGTTACGTAGTTGCGCTTCAGCGCTCTTTATAATATAAGCTAAGAGCGCTGAAGCGCAACTACGTACCTTAGGAATATTGAGAATAGTTCAAGATTTAGCTGACGGCGGATGATAATAATTTGATTGTACCAGCAGTTGCGTCGATTTCGACTTCTTTGCCGATCGGCAAAGTGAACTTATCCCGAATGTGTCCCACCATCGAACCGTACCAGGCGGGAATATTCAAGGGGCGAATGCGATCCGTCAAGACTTGAGACAAGGTGAGGGACTCTTGCGGTTTTTCGGCCTCGCACTTGGTGCACTGTCCGAAAACAAAACCGGATATTTTATCAAGAATGCCTGCTAATTGGAGCTGCGTCAACATTCGATCGATACGATAAACCTCTTCGCTAACTTCCTCGACAAACAAAATACTGTTTTCCCAATCCGGCAAATAAGCTGAACCGATTAGTGTTGAGATTACTGATAAATTGCCGCCGATGAGTTTTCCCCTAGCTGTGCCGCGCCGGATGGTCTCTACAGGCATAGTTTTGGAGTTTTGCATGGTCACAGAACCTCCGTCAAACAAAACTTTTTTGACGTAATCTACTGTAAAGGGACTCCAACTGGAGACACCTAAAGGGCCGTGGAAAGTAACTATATTAGTTTTAGCATGAATTGCCAATAATAGCGCAGTAATATCGCTGAATCCCATAATAATTTTGGGATTGTTGCGGATTATATTGTAATCCAGGAGTGGCAAGATGCGACCGCAGCCCCAGCCGCCCATCCCGGTAAAAATAGCTTGCACTGAGTCGTCGGCAAAGGCTGCGTTGACATCCGCGGCGCGATCGGCATCTTTGCCTGCTAAGTAGCCGTAGCGGTCGTAAAAATGCTCTCCTAGCTTAACTTTTAAGCCTAGGTTATCCAGCACTTTGAAAAATTGCTGCACTTCTTTTTCGTAGTTGAAAGCGGCAGGATTGATTAAGGCTACTGTATCGCCGACTTTGAGGCGGCGCGGCTCGATCGCACTTTTCGACAATAGGTTGTTTTGGGCGATGGGTAAAAGCTGAGTACCAATAGCAGTCAGCCCAAAAGTTCTGAGCAGGTAGCGGCGGGCGAAAGTCATAACTGTTAGGTAATTTGTGCTATAATTGTATAGCAAAATTTCTGCCAGCTCAGCTAAAAATTGCCAGTTGCGAATGAAAACAGACAGTAAAATCTCAGCTAAAAAATCCTGGGCCAAATCTTTAGCCCGTCCTGCTGCGGAGTTTCCGCTGACTCAGCTATCGGTTAAAACTGGTAAAATTCCCGACGGATTGCGCGGCACTCTCTACCGCAACGGGCCGGCACGTTTGGAACGCGGCGGTGTTGCTGCGGGACACTGGTTTGATGGCGACGGTGCAATTTTGGCAGTACATTTTACTGATGTCGGTGCTGCTGCTGTTTATCGCTACGTGCAAACAGCGGGATATCTAGCTGAAGAAAAAGCCGATCGATTTCTCTACAGTAATTACGGTATGACAGCGCCGGGCCCTGTGTGGTTGCGGTGGACTAAAACAGTTAAAAATGCTGCGAATACTTCTGTTTTAGCTTTGCCCGATCGCCTTTTGGCATTGTGGGAAGGTGGCCCGCCTCATAGCCTTGATTTACAAACCCTAGAAACTCTGGGAACGGACGATTTAGGCAATTTAGATAAGGAATTTAGTTATTCCGCTCACTGCAAGTGCGATCCGATTACTGGGAATATTTTTAATTTTGGAATTACACCGGGTCTGAGTCCAAAATTGAATGTGTATAAAAGCGATTTTACTGGCAAAGTCGTACAAAAATCAACTGTTTCTTTAGATGGAATTTCCCCGATCCACGATTTTGTGTTTGCGGGAAAGTATTTGATATTTTTTATTCCGCCGGTGCAAGTCAATTTGTTGCCATTGTTAGCGGGAATTAGCAGTTATAGCGAGTCCTTTAAGTGGAAACCGGAATTAGGAACGCAGATATTAGTTTTTGAATCGGAAACTCTGTCTTTAGTTAGTCGCGGCGAAACCGATGCTTGGTTTCAGTGGCATTTTGCTAACGGTTTTGTCAAGGAAGATGGTTCGGTGGCGGTAGATTTTGTGCGCTTTGCTGATTTTACAACTAATCAGCGACTGAAAGAAGTAGCGACTGGTGAAACTCACACCGATGCGGAGGGTATTCTTTGCCGAGTGCATCTCAATCCTTTGACAGGGAAAGTGACAGGAATAGAAGAATTGTTGGATAAACCTTGTGAGTTTCCGGTTGTACCTGCTTCAGAAGTAGGACAAGACTCGCGGTATATTTATCTGGCAATGTATCGGCCTGATGTTGATATTGTAGCGGAACGTTACGGCGCGATCGCCCGTTTGGACACGCAAACCCGCAATCTCACAATTGCCGACTGCGGCGAAAATCGCTATCCCGCAGAACCCATCTACGTTCCAGATATTTCATCGGAGAAAGGTTGGATTTTGACAGTTATTTACGACGGCAATTCTGATAGCAGCGAAGTGTGGATATATGAGTGCGACGGACTTTCGCGCCCGCCTGTTTGTCAGCTAGAATTGCCTGGTGTCATACCTTTGGGCTTTCACGGTACTTGGAAATCGACCGTCTGAGAAGATTGTAAAGAAGTGTTGCGGAAGATTTATTAAAAATTGTTGCAGCTTTGAGGTGGAGTTGTTAACGTGTGTGTAGATAGGAGATTCTCATATCTAGGAGGTTTCATCAGTTGACAGTTGACAGTTGACAGTTGACAGCTACCTATAGCCGTCGATAGAAGAGGATTGGAGCAATGAATCATTTTGTTTGATTTTCCCCTAAATGGGGAAGCTTCAGACCCAATTTTAAGGTATGGAATTTATGCTCTGTATTGCTCAAAAATCCCGGCGAAGGTCATTCGCGACTACACAAACAAAGTCTGCCTTCGCAGACTAAAGAAAGAGGGAAATTAAGCCAAAGTCGGTATGATTTTCCACCTGGTTTTCCCATCTCAGGTTTGTCTGCTTGAATGAGGTTGAGTAGCCAGATTTACAACCAATTTCTGGCAAACCAAAAGTTTAGTTCAACTCACGCGCCCGTTGGCGATTCAAAAGTTTTGAGTTAACTCCACAAAATTCATAACTCGCAACTTATAACTTCGCGCGCGGTGAGTATCAAAATCAGAGGGTTTTATCTATGCAGCTTCAAGGAAAAACAGCTCTAGTTACAGGGGCTTCACGTGGAATTGGGCGATCGATCGCCCTGGAATTAGCCAGACAAGGAGTCAAACGCTTGCTGATTGTAGCGCGCAACCGCCACCAGTTGATCGAATTGGCAGAGGAAATCGATGTTTTTGGTACAGAAGTAGTGCCGTTAGCTTTAGATTTAACTCAGTCAGTGGCGGTGAATATTGCGATCGCCCAAGCTTGGCGAGATAACGGCCCGATTCACCTGCTAGTCAACTGTGCAGGCGTCGCGCACCAAGCATCCTTTTTGCGATCGCCGCTACCGTTAATTGAGGAAGAAATCGCCTTAAATTTGCTCGGAACCTACACAATCACCCGGTTAATAGCGAGGCGAATGGCTGCCCAAAAAGACGGAACAATCGTCAATGTTTCGAGCTTGATGGGCAAAATTGCCGCTCCTACAATGGCAACTTATTCTGCTACTAAATTTGCCATTTTGGGCTTTACCCAAGCATTACGCAGCGAGTTAGCCGCCTACAATGTCCGAGTCACAGCTTTGCTACCATCTCTCACAGATACCGACATGGTGCGAGACTTAGAACAATTCCGCTGGGTAGTGCCCACAACTCCCGAAAAAGTTGCCCTAGCACTTGTCGCGGGATTGCACAAAGATGCGCCGGAAATCTTGGTAGGATATCAAAGTCATTTAGCAGTTTGGTGTCACAGAATTGCGCCTTGGTTGCTGGATTTGGTGTTGCGGATGGCAACTCCTGAACTTAGGGATAAATCCCAGCGCGATCGCAAATTGCGATCGGTTTTAGCTGGCGGGCGATAAATCTGTTTCGGCTACGTAGGGTGCGCTTCGGCGCACCTTACGGTTACTCGGCGGTTGAAACCGCGTCTACACAAACGATGTCCGCCTCCGCGGACTAAGAAATAAAGCGATCGCAGGGTGTACGTTTCTGTTAAAGTTAATATTATTCTAAATAATATTAAGCTTGCCAGAATGAACAATATAAAATCATTACTGAATTACAAGAGTAGCCAAAAACAAAAAATTTCAGTTCCTCCAAGTCCTCTGGTTGAATTTGCCTCAAGTTGGCGGATAGCTTGGGGGAAAATAGACGCGATCGCAGATGATGCAGCGTGGCGAGAAGGTCAAATTGCGATTATTTGCTCTAACCCAAGTGTTCAGCTAATTCTCAGTCCCTCTGAAAAATTTGTGATTGTAGGCGATATTTGGCTCAGCAATCGATCGCAATTGCTGGAAAAATTGGGCATTTCTGCGAGTAGTTGGCAGGGGTGCGATCGCCAATTAGTGGCTCAACTGTGGGAACGCTGGGGCCCTGAATGCTTGCCGCTGCTGGCGGGTATGTTTGCGTTTGCGGTTTGGGATCGTCAATCGCAGGTTTTGCGGCTGGCGCGCGATCGCACGGGCGCGCGCACTCTCTACTACACTACTGTTGGCGCGACTCGCTGGATTGCGCCTCAACTGCGGGCGATCGCACAATACCACTCAAGGGCGATCGACCTCACAGCCCTGCGAGATTACCTCTGTTGTTCGTTCGTTCCGGGCGATCGTACCCTGTGGCAGCAAGTCCGAGAACTGCGCCCAGGAAGCATTTTAAGCATTCCTGACGAGACAATTTCGGCATACTGGGAACTGCGAGAACAAGTTGTCGAGGCGGAACAATCTTTAGAATGGCACGGCGCGAGATTGCGAACTCTTTTAGATGAAATTGTCCGGGAATATTTGCCAGCAAATCAACCTGTAGGCGTCTTTCTTTCCGGCGGGTTAGACTCTAGCTGCATCGCGGCTTTAGCTGCTCAATTTTGCGATCGACCAATTCACACTTACTCAATTCATTTTGGCGAAGAATGCGCCAACGAATTAGAGTTTTCCAGTTTAGTCGCCCAACACTGTCAAACTGAACACCACATTTTAGAAATTAGCTTTCGGGATATGTGGGAAAAGTTGCCAGAAACTATGGGTTACTTAGACGATCCGATCGGCGATCCGCTGACAGTGCCAAACTTGCTATTAGGAAGAATGGCGCGGGAATCAGTCGAAGTAATTCTGAACGGCGAAGGTGGCGATCCTTGTTTTGGTGGCCCCAAAAATCAACCAATGTTAATGAACAGCTTGTACAATTCTGTCACGAACTTGGATTCACTGCCAGCATATTTGCTTTCATTTCAAAAGTGCGCTGCGGATTTACCTCAACTGTTAAAACCGGAAATTTGGGCAGCGATGCAAGCAGAACCTTCGGTATTTAGTGCGGATTTGAATGCAAGCGGCAATTATCTGAATCGATTAATGGCATTAAATATCAAGTTTAAGGGGGCTGACCAGATTTTGACCAAAGTGAACAACTTGACTCAAGCTGCGGGCTTGCACGGGCGATCGCCTTTGTTCGATCGGCGAATCGTGGATTTGAGTATGACGATTCCGCCTGAGTACAAATTATCCGGGGTTGTGGAGAAAGCTGTGCTCAAACAAGCGGTGGCAAATTTGCTGCCGGCTCAAATTTTAGACAGGCCCAAAAGCGGGATGCTAGTTCCCGTACAGCAAGGGTTTAAGAGGTTTTGGCAGCGGGAGGCTAGGGGTTTGCTATTGTCAAGAAGAGCTGCTATTGCTCCTTATTGTAATCAATCTTTAATTGCTCAATGGTTAGATTATGAAGGAGATACTTGGGGGCGTTATGGCGTTAAGCTGTGGCTATTGACAAGTTTAGAGCTTTGGCTGCAAAGTAATAAGTAAGATCATGTCCGAGCGATTGCACATTATATTTGTAGGGACTTAGGCAGTGCCCATTAGTGTCAACTTAAGCCTGAAACCCCTGAGAATTCTCGCTTTTACCCCAGTCTAGATCCCCCTAAATCCCCCTTAATAAGGGGGACTTTGAGGATATTTCTTGTCCCCCCCTTATTAAGGGGGGTTAGGGGGGATCGAAACTTTGATACCAACAAGAGAGACGGCCGGTTTGACGTTAAGTTGACACCAATGGGCACTGCCGTGTCCTTTCCTCGTAACCCCACAAACCTCAACCAAAACTGTCAACAACATAGATAGAACTCTCCGTGCCACCTAGCAGAATCAAAGTGCTGTCATCGCTGCCTATATCTCGACTTCCAGCAATTCCTCGATTCAGAATTTGAATCATTTTTTGAGGACTAAACGATTCCAATTCTACATAATTACCTAATTCCAACCACTCCAATTCTTCAGCCGATAAATCTTGGCGAATTGCTGATGATAATTGTTTAGCATCTCGTGCATTTTGCTCGGAACTTAGAACAAACATACTGCCGCCACCCGCCAGAATTTGCTTCGGTAACAATCCAATATCAATAATTATCGCACTGTGATCTGCGAACCAATTAGGACTCGTGCGTAGGTGGTTAACTAAACCAATTCCTTTGGGAGTGCAATCGTGCAAAGCGTACACTTTTAAGTCGGGATTGCGGCGCAGCATTTCCATCGTTGTATCGAAGATACTTTGAGGATATCCGGTAATACTGAGGACTGCACAGTTGTTTTCAAAGTGAAAATTGTTGGCGATTAAGAATTGGGCAATTTCTGGGCTATCGCACACCACCAATCTGTCAAAACTGTAAGCGCTGACATCGGGACTGACGGTGGCATTTTGATTTGTATCGCGGGAAGGTGGCAGCATTTTTGCGATCGAGGAGTTGATTTCTGTCCACTTATTAATCCAGTATTGAAGCAGATTTAAGTCAATCGTAAATTCTTGACTATCTGTAGGTTTTTTATCAATTTTGAAATTTCCCAGATAGATGGATGCCATTCCGAGAATAGAGCTAGCTAAAAAGAATGAAAAGGAACTTGATAACAGATTCCAACCGATTCCCGCTACCAAAATTATTACACCCCAAACTTGCAAAGTTTTCGCTAATTTCTGGCGTTTTTGGTACGAATACTTAGTAGAACGGCTAGCATTAAAAATTGCTTTAATTAATAAAACATTGCTCGCAAACATTAGGACAAAAAAAGCTATACTCCATTCGGGAAATAGAATTAATATCCAAATGCTCAAAAAGAAACCTAAAAATATATTAATAATTAGGTATGATGGGATTGTGTATATCCCATAATATTCTGTTGGTTTCGCTCGTTTTTCAAACAGGTAAAATAACTGCTTAGGAGTGAAAAACAGCGTATCGTTCACAGAAATATCAGCGATCGCCTTGGCAAACATCGGGTCAGTTATTGTCAATCTTCTGATATAAGTCGGCCCAAAAACAAACTGATGGTTACATTTTTTACAGCGATAGCTATTGGCTCTGCGCTCTTTTAACTTATTGTCAGTTTGGCACTTGATGCACTTCATAAAAATCTCCTAGTGATTATTCAAAAACTTGATTAGCTAACAAAACGCTGTAATCTTCTCTGTGGCGAATTAGCCGATGCCCGCCATTTTCTAACAGCACTTCCGCTGGTTTGGGACGGTGCAAAAAGTGCGACGACATGGCATAGCCGTAAGCTCCCACATCTAAAATACCAAGGATTTCGCCAATAGTCAAAGCCGGAAGTTGACAGTTTTTCCCCAAATAATCTCGCGAATAAGTCGTATTGCCACAAACATCAGTAAAATGTAGAGCATCCCGACAATTCCAGGTATAAATCTCTCGATAACCGCCATGAACCGACGGTACTGAAAGATTAGCAACAGTCGTATCTACACCGACAATTTGTTTAGCTTCCTGCCATTTTGTGGAAACAACTTGAGCCAGCAAAGTAGCACATCCCGCTACAACCGATCGCCCTGGTTCAATTATTAAGTCAATTGCGCGGTCTAATTGACTAATTCTACTGGTCAATTCTGCCCCAAATAGTTCCCAGTCAAAGGCTGTACCCCCGCTGTGGTAAGGATAGCCAAAGCCGCCGCCAAAATCGAGATATCCCCAATCTGGCAATTGCTGCGCTGCGGCAATTATCGTATCAATTACTTGAGTAAACGCTGCGGTAGAATTAGTGCCGGTTCCGCGATAAAAATGCAAGCCGCTAAGCTTTAATCCGGCTGTTTTTGCGATCGCAATTGCTGCGGGAAATTCGGGCGATCGCACTCCAATGCGACTTTCCCCCGTTAATTCGGGCAAATTCAGCCTCAAACCCAGACTGGGCGGTTCTAAAGCCTGCTGGTTTTCCCTGAGAGATTGGTACACTTCGCAGCACAACTGCAACTGGCTAAGACTGTCGAAATTCAGAGTTTTGACACCCCATTTGAGAACTTGTTCCATCTCATCTCGGTGCAAATTGCTGCCGCTGTAAACAATATTTTTGGGCGCAAAACCAGCCTGAATTCCCAAATAAATATCTCCCGGTGTATTGGCGTGCAATCCCCACCCGCTATCCCGAAAAATTTGCAGCAGGGCGATGCTACCATTGGTGACGCTGGCAAAACAAAATTGAGTTCGCGGATAGTCAATTGCCTTAGTAATGCGGGCAATGGTTCGACGCAAAATGTCGCTTTGATAAACGTACAGCGGCGAACCGTAGGTAGCTAATAACTCTTGGGCTAGGGCAAGAGTGAAAGGCGGTTGTTTGATGATTGATTTGCGATCGGTAATTGTTTGCATAAGTGTAAAGTATGTATTTAGTCTCGCGTTGCGCGGACTTCGTTTGTGTAGACGCGGTTTCAACCGCCGAGTAATCAAGGGAGTAGCTTTCATTCTCCCCACCGCTGACGGTAATTCCAAACCTGTCGAGGCAACCAAAAGGGATGATTCCAAGATTTATTTTTCACATTTTTACCTAAAATTTGCGATCGCCAATTTTGCCACATCACCAACAGCCAAATCATTTCCCCAATACGCCGCCCTTGAATTCCGGCTGCGAATTTGCCGGACATAATTTGAGCCGCTAAATCTGGTTTCCAGCATTTCTCTGACAGCAAAACGGCAGGATTCAACCAATCGCCGATGTCATGCCAAAATTCGTTAAAACACCACGAAGTTAAGGGCACGCCCATACCGCGCTTTTCCCGCCACACTATGTCCGCAGGTAGCCAATTTTCTACCGCCCGTTTGAGGATGTATTTCTCGCAAGCACCTCGCAAACACAGTTCTCCCGACAGTTGAAATGTCCAGTCTGTGAGGGCAAAATCGCAAAAGGGCGATCGCACTTTCAGACCAAAAGCCAAAGCCAAATTAGCAGCCCGCGGATGGATGTTCTGCGCGCCTTTCAGCATCAAACCCGCGCGGCGGAGGCGGTGCAGCAAAGACTCGCCCACAGAAGGATTAAGAGCCTCTAACAGCCAATTTTGAGGCTGCAAATCCTGAATTTGAGTGTAAATTTCCGGCTGATAAACTTTAGATTCGTATCCCCAAAGGCGGTGAAAAGTTCGCAAGTATTGCAAGGCAAAAGTTTGGTCTCCGGCGGGATTTGCTGCTTGATAAACAGCCGCTGCAATCAGGGGTTTATTCGTCCAGCCCGCAAATAATTGATCGCCACCTTCGCCGTTAAAAACGATCGCACATTCTTGACTCGCAGCCTCATTTAACAGGTACAGCGGGACTGTAACTCCGTCACCAAAGGGCAAATCTAAAGCTTTCACCGCAGAATGCAAGACTTGTTTAATCCGATGTGGCCTAGCATCTACTTTTACCAAGGGAATGTTCAGCGAATCGGCAACTTTTTGGGCCCAAGGATATTCGGGAATTCCGGCCTCGCCGAAGTCGAGAGTATAAGCGCGGACTTTGACTCCGGCTTTGATTAATAAGGCTGCGACTACTGAGGAATCTAAACCGCCTGATAGAAATACTCCGACATTTTCATTACTATTTATATCAGAAATTTGACGTTCTACAGCATTTTTAAGTAAGTTTTGTAATTGTGTTATTGCTTCTGCTTCGTCTTGTATTTTTTCTGAACTTTCTCGCCATTCTAACAAGCGTTTTGAGTTGGCTTCAAGAATGACACCGCTATCTCGATCGCACTCCCAAGTTAATTCGGTTCCGGCGGGAACTGCGAACACATTTTCTACAGGAGTTAAGGGAGTTGGAACGTAGGAAAAACAGCTATAGCCGTACAAGCCGGGAATGCTAATATCTGGTTTTTTGCAAATATTTAATAGCAGTTGTATATTCGATGCAAACCAAATACTCTGCCCGATTTGCGTCCAGTAAAGTGTTACTCGCCCAAAGGGTTCTCGTCCCAAAATTAGGCAATTTTCGCGGACGTTTGCCCAGGCATCAGGTAACAGCAAACCGTTGGATGATGGATAAGTCGATAGCCCAGATGCTGAGAGGGCAGCGATTTGCCAAGTTTTAGCGCTTTTTTGGGTTGGCAAGTGCTGCGGGCGATCCTCTTCGAGGGCTTCGCTAACGCACTCCGTACTGACAACATTCCAAATTGGGTAATTTTCGTCGCCTGTGGTGGCGAAACTGGACAAATTATCGACTTTTTGGACTGGGATTTCTGTTGCAGATTGGCTAACTATTTTGGCTAGCAGTGCTTCCAATTTATCGCGGGAATCGCTGCCCCAGTATCCTATAAATTGACGCTTTTTGTTTATTTTTACCATGTTAAAATGAATCCATAGGCGAGTTTTTGATGATTATTTAACTTCAAAGGATGTACTGCCGATCGCCCGACTTTCAAGAAACATTTTAACTTGCCACTTTCCGGTAGCAGCAGCAGCACCAATTTTGTAACGACATTGAGTATTCCAAATGGATTTGTCGATTTCGCGAGTTTGATAGCGGTTTTGTTTGACAACTTGACCGCTGGGATCGATCCAATCGCAGGATATCGATAGTTTTTTGCCTAAAGGTGCATCCTTTAAGGTAGTACGGTAAAAGATTTCGGGATTGTTTTGGCGGAAAATAACAGTCAAATTGCCGCCATCATCCTGCACGGAAGTTATGCGGTTTTGTTGCATTGAAACGCGGGCGATCGCTTGTTCATTTTGGTAAATGTAGAATCCGGTAATTGCGATCGGTACCACCCCAACTACCACCGCTAACAATCCAAAAATCCACCGATTGCGTTGCTGCTTTGCCAGTGCTTCCCGACGCTGTAACTGGATTAAAGCCTCATCTAGCAACTCAGTCGGCAAGCCCAATTCCTGCAAAACTTGTGTGACTTCTTCGGAACTAAGTTCAGCCTCCCGGACGTTAGAAAGGCGTTCTACTTCAGCTACTATTTGCGTTAATTGAATTTGAGTCAGTCGATTTTCCATATATTAAGAAGCTGTAGGATTTTTTCATGAATGTGGTTTACTAACACCAGTCAATTAACATTATGAAACAGGCTGAGCTTCAAGTCAATTCATAAACATCATAATTTTGAACTCATAAAAGTCATAATTAATCGTTGGCGCTGTTGAATTTTGTTCGGAATTTCCCCAACCAATTGCTAAACTGAGCTTGTAGTGCGATTAAGAGCCCGATAGCTACGCGCACGCGTACTTTTGCCTAAAATGAACAACAGCCTAATCGAGTCCAATCCGATAAACACCCACTGGGATTGCCCTGAGTGCGGTGGCACAGGTACTGTCAACGGAGAAACTTGCTCCGAATGTCTCGGAGCAAAATACATTGATATTGATGCGCTAACTAGCTGGATGCTCGATTTTATGGAATCTCGCGGCTGCAATCCTGATGAAATCGACCAATTGCGAACCGAAAACCCAGATGCGCTGACATTAACATTTTGCCTCGAACTTTGTATCGCCCTTAAATAAACAACGATATCAAGTCTGCTTAATTGCTTATAAATCATTTACGGGCATCGGCCAAAGAGGGCATCGGGCATCGGGCAAACAGTCGGAAAAAACGCACTCTACAAGTTGATTTAACTGAAACGAAATAATGCCCAATTCCCTATTCCCTATTCCCAATGTCCTATTCCCTAGATTCAGTGTCCCTGCACGGGATGTTGCCCGTAATAAGGCAAAGCATCCCACCAATCAGGGCGACTTCCTTGTTTCCACTCCAAATAAGCCAAATCCAAGACGCCAGAAACCGACGCACCCAACTCGCTGCCAACTTCAATCAACTGATAGGAATTTTCCCTACTTTCGAGCTTTTCCTGCCAAGACTCCGCGGTCATTACCGCATCTGAAAACAACTCAGTTACACCAGAATTACTGTTAACTGCATAAACAGCCCCAAACAATTGCCCCCGCTGTGCAGGCATTTGCAGCGCAATATCCTGAGTTGACATAGATTTTTTACTGATATCATAAGCAACAGCCGCCAAAGTTGAAATAGTAAAAACCGGAATATTCAACTGTTGAGCCAAAGTCCGCGCCGTCACCATACCCATGCGAGTCCCCGTAAAACCTCCGGGCCCCTTTGCTACTGCAATAAAAGCCAAATCTGCCCAAGTTTGCGGCGCGATAAACTCTACTAAATACTGGTGTAAATCCGTTGCTAAACTGCGGCCCAAATTCCAAGTTTGGCAGCGATTATCGCCGGAAAAATTGCTGATTGCTAAACCTAATTCGGGTGTTGAGGTGTGCAACGCTAAGCCGTATTTTTTAACTAATGTTCCGTCTTGGGGATTGCTATTCACGATTACTGATAATTTTCCTTCACAAAAAACAGCGGCAATGCCACAACCAAGCAACCCAATAGAATGCCAAATATTCCCGTGTTTAAAATCCTTGAATTGCCCATGCCACCAGTTATCAAAAACAGCACTACCAAACTTGCAAATAAATTCTTGTTCGCAAATTCTTTGTCTTGAGAAACTTGATGTTTGACAACCATAAAACCGGATGCAACTATAAGCGCGAACCAAGAATTAAAAATGACTATTTGAGAGCCAAAGATAAACCAAACTAAAGCAAACATGAGCGAATCGAGCCAGAAATCCTGAGTTTTCAACTTCGGAAGCCAAAATTCTTGGGTAACAACTGGGGCGATTTTCTTGGCTAATTGATTGTGTTGCAGCCGCAGGAGTTTGTTTTTTAATTGAATTTTGGGATCGATTTGCAATACTTCCTTCCACTCGGGGACGCGAGAATTGTTTACTCTTCCCAACAGCTTAATGGCTGTGACTTTATTTAACTGCAAAGCGGTGAGTTTGGTGGCAATTATTTGGGATAAGTGGGGATAGTGAACGGGATTGTCTTCGGTTCTGTTGATGACGATATTGAGCTTTTGCTTGGCTTGACTGATTTGGATTGTAACATTGTACGGGGCGATCGCCTCTTGTAAAGCTTGCTGAATTTCGGCTTGCTGTTCCCGACCCAAAAGCGCAGGTGCCGGGGCCAGTGCAGGCTTCGATTCTGCGCTTGTTTCCGGCGCATCCAGCACGGGCTGCGCGTCTAAATAGACCGGCTTGGGGTTCAACTGCCGGATGACTGCGGATGCTGAATTGTAGCGCCGGTTGGTGGCACTTTGGAGCATCGTGTCGAGGATGCGGCCGAAATCGTCGCTAACAGCACTCTTCAAATAATTGCGCCAAGCCCAGGAATCTTCGGCGCCCTCGAACAAGTCGAAGGGAGGAATGTGAGTCAGCAAGTGAATGCAAGTAACACCCAAACTGTAGATATCGCTAGCAAAAACTGCTTTTCCCATCAATTGTTCTGGGGCTGTATAAGCAGCGCTGCCGATAATTGTACCAGTTTGTGGCAATCCGGTTGCTGTTACTTTCTTTGCTGCACCAAAGTCTACTAAAACTATATCTTTTTGGAAAGGAGAGGGTTGATAGGAATTTTCTAAGGCGGGTAAAGGGGCGGGAGATAGGCGGCGGCGAATGATATTTTCTGGTTTGATATCGCGGTGAATAACTTTGGATTTGTGAACGAAGTGGATTACGGGCAATAAATCGTTGAGGATTTGTCGAATTTGGGTTTCGGTGAATGCTCCTTTTTGTTCTAATTCTTGAGCTAAATTTTTGCCGTCTATAAATTCTTGTACTAAATATTGTCTTCCCTCTTGTTCAAAATGCGCGATTAATTCGGGAATTTGGGGATGTTTTCCCAAGGTTTCTAGCTGGGCTGCTTCTTGGTGGAAGAGTTGGGCGGCTTTTTCGGCTGCGGTGTTTTGCGGGAAAAATTGCTTGATGACGCACTGCCCAAAAGTCTGGGGTTTGGTTTCATCAACTGCTAGGAAAGTTCTGCCGAAGCCTCCTTGCGCGATCGGCTTTATGGTACGGTAGCGAGATGCTGATGGCGATTGTTCGTTAGTTAACAACAATTTTGAGCCGCAACTTTGGCAAAATTCTGCATCACCGGGGTTTTGCGGATTCTGACAAGTTGGGTTTAAGCAATAGGACATTTGATTTTAGATTTTGGATTTTAGATTTTAGATTTAGGAATGGGGAATTGGGAATTGGGAATTGGGAATTGGGCATCGGGCATCGGACATCGGACATCGGGAATTGGGAATTGGGAATTGGGAATTGGGCATCGGGCATCGGACATCGGACATCGGGAATTGGAACTAAAAAATACCAACTGTTAACGAAGAGGGCGGGCACGGGGGCACTGCCCCTACCACAGGTCAAATGTCTACGGTCTACTAACAACTAATAACTAATAACTAACAACTAACAACTGTCAACTGTCAACTGTCAACTGTCAACTGTCAACTGACTCAAGTCGGGACGAGTTCGCCCGGCCGCAATTTTGCCCATTTGCCGGTCTCTTGTTTGAAACTTTGACACCCGACTACATCCCATTCCATTTCTACTTCGTCTTGACGGGGGCGGATGTTGACGTTGATGGTGGGTTCTACGGGGTCGAAATCGGGTGTTTCGGTGAGGTGGATTTGTTCGTGCTGTCCTTCTACGGCGTGGTATGTGAAGCAGCGGTCTACATAGTGGCAGTTAATACAAATACACATTCTTGATATCCTCTGTGCATTTCAAAAAGATTGGTGAATTTTGAGCTTTCTGTTAATCTAGCGTAGCAAGAGTTTTATTGTTTGTAAGGAAAGTAGATTTTTGTTGCGATGCCGATGAATTTGCCACCTGCGTTATCTCCTGAGACTTGGCCGTTCGATTTGGAACTGCTGACACCGCCTGTTTATTTGGTGGGCGGCGCGGTGCGGGATGCGCTGCTGGGCCGCCGATCGCACTATTTTGATTTGGATTTCGTTATGTTAGCACGGGCAGTGAAAACTGCTAGAAAAATTGCCGATCGCACGAAAGGCGGATTTGTGTTGTTGGATGCGGAACGACAGATTGCGCGGGTGGTGTTTGCGGGCGGTACGGTGGATTTTGCACAGGCTTTCGGGGGGAGTCTGGAGGAGGATTTGCACCGCCGCGATTTTCGGATAAATGCGATCGCCTGCAATCCTTTTACCGGAGAAATCATCGATCCTTTGGACGGTCAAACTGATTTGCGGTTGGGTTTGCTGCGGATGATTTCGCGATCGAATTTAGAGGACGATCCGCTGAGGTTATTAAGAGCTTACCGCCAAGCAGCACAGTTGGGTTTTGCGATCGAACCGGAAACTTTGCAGGCGATTCGGGAATTGGCGCCGTTGTTGAGTCGGGTGGCGGTGGAACGGGTGCGGACAGAATTGGGTTATTTGTTGAGCAATAATAACGGTGTTCCTTGGATTTGTAAGGGTTGCGAAGATGGGTTGTTTTCGATTTGGTTTGAAAGTGCGATCGACCGTTTCGATATCTTGACAAAAATTGACTCGTGTGCTGCTGATTTGGCGGCAATTTACCCGGAGTTGGAGAGAGAGTTTGGGCGATCGATTCGAGATACAATTAAAACGCCGTTGTTGGCGATCGGGAAGTTGGCTGTTTTGGCAAATTCTGACCCGACAATCGCTGAAACCGAGTTGCTGCGGTTGAAGTACAGCAATGCAGAGATTAAAAGTGCGATCGAGCTTTTGAAATATTTGCCACAACTTCAAGCACAACCGATTGCAGAAATGTCCTTACGAGAACAGTATTTCTTGTTTCGCGACGTGGGAATAGTATTTCCAATTTTAGCAGTTTTAGCCATGGCAGCGGGAATTGCGGTTGAGGAGATTGCACTGTTAATTAATCGCTATCTCGATGTCGGTGATATAGTCGCCCATCCCACACAATTAGTGAGCGGCAATGAGTTAATGGAATCTTTGAATATTCCCAGAAGTCCGCGCATCGGTCAATTGTTAATGGAGATTCAATTAGCGCGGGTGGAAGGGAGAATTGCGACTCGCGAAGATGCCCTGAAATTGGCGTCAGACTTTGTTGCGGTACAGCCAGATTTGATATAAATACAAATCCCTAAAATGTATAGCGGTTATCAGAAAGATTAGGTACGTTGTTGGGCTTTAGCCCTCTGACTGCCGCATACAAAATACGACTTTGAAACCTCGTTGACTCCTAAATTCGCCTCGGCAGATTAAAGATGAGGTATGAGGTACGTTGTTGGGCTAAAGCCCTCTTACTACCGCATACAAAATACGACTTTCAAACCTCGTTTATCCCTGAGACAGCCTAGTTTGTTGAGGATAAGTTTAAACCGCCGATTTATCTTTGAGCTCCGTGCTGTTTGAGTAACTTAACAATCTCCGGAGTGGATGATTTGTAAGCAATACTTAAAGCAGTTGCACCATTTTTGTTTCGAGCGTTTACATCCGCACCCTTTGCAAGAAACAACTTTACTAATGCAGGTTTTAATTGCGGAGAGATACCAGTATTGAATTGCACAATTCTCATCAACAGAGTAGTATTATCGTAAGGATCTGGAGCGTTGACATCAGCACCGCGATCGATCAATAATTTTACAATCTCGATATTTCGACCGGAGACAGCGCTGTACAGTAAACCTGATGGTACTTGGGGTTTATTCTTGAGAAGTAATTCAATTATCTCTTGCTTCTTTTTTTCAGACTCAAACCTATTGATTACAGAAAAAAAGGTGTTATCATTCACCTTGGCGCCTCGCTCGATCAAGGCTTTCATTGCTTGAGAATTGCCACTTTCTGCTGCGATGTTGAGTGCTGTTTGTCCAGTATCGTGACGGGGGAGATCGATCGCCTCCATGTCTGCACCGCTGGCGATTAAAAGGTCGATCGCCCCGCTACCCCGTCCAGCAGCCGCCGCGTGCAGGGGCGTTTGTCCTGATTTGTCGAGAGCCCTTACATCCAATCCTTTTTGGAGAAACAACTGTACAATTGCCTGATTTGGGCCAAAAGCAGCCGCGTGTAACAGTGTTTGGTTTAAATAAGTCTTGAAATGGATATCTGCATTTTTTGCCAAGAGATTTTCGACTGCTGCGCGATCGCCCGTGTAAGCAGCACTAAACAGCAAAATGTTGATATTATCTATTTTCGGCAATTCCCATTCATCTAACATATCCCCAATTCTCACCCGATCGCCCTGCCAATGCACAGACACAAGTTGCACCATGTCAACACTTGTACCATTCAACTCTTTTCCAGCCGCATCCAACAGAAATACATCGCAGGGGGCATCGCTTCCTCCACCGGGCATAGAAAACAGCATCGGATATCTGAGAATCGCGATCGAATATTTGCCATCAGGACTAAATTCGGCCGTGCGAATACCCAATTTCATAATTTGTCGGGGGGCAACGGAGAGGATAATTAACAAGCCTAAAATACCAAGACAGCCAAAACGAAAGAAACGCATAATTATCTTAAGGTAGCTTATGCGATCGACTATAGCAGTGCTAAATGAGTCGTAAAGTTTTTTACCCCACCCCAACCCTCCCCTTATTAAGGGGAGGGAGTAAGAAATTTACAAATGATTTAGGATTGCTATATAACTTTTAACCTATGTCGGTCGATCGCACTTTGGGAATTAGCAAACAACGATCGCGATCGCACCTGCAAATCTTTCAGCAGCATGGTGACGCCAGATAGAGCGACTTTTGGACGATCGGCAAAATTTACTGCAAGCTAGACTAGAGTTGTAATGGTCGTTCTCGATCGACAATTTACAACAACTCAGGAAAAAACATTCATCCAGCAAAGCCCGGGAATTCCCGTTGGAGCTTGTGCTGGTTGTTCCCTTCGTGTTACTACTGAGTTACGAAACTTCCGCATATCCTCGGCGAGGAACTAAGCTTTTCCCAAGTCTGAGCAATTGCTGCATTCCTATCCGCTGTTTCCGTTAAACTTTGGTCAGGAACCCAACTCTAAAGAGATTGGGCTTGCAAGAGAAATCAAGTAAGCCATTCTGACCAGCCTAAGTCTTCACTGACTACGTTATTTGGGTCACGACACCCTGTGGATGCGACGCCAGTCTCCTGCTCTGTCGCTAGTGGTTAAACAGTTTTAAGGTCACTGAAACAGTGCTGCTAGCCCAACAAGCCCTTATAACATTGGCGAGGCGAACATTACCCCGCAAGGGAGGCTCCACAAGAGCAAACATTATGCGTACAGGGTTGCAAGGTTTGAAACGGTAACTGTCCCGTTGAAAGTGCATTACAAAAGTACACCAAACCAAGCAACTCCAAGGCGGTAATGGCAAGAAAGATTCAAGGCGGTTGAAACCGCCCGGGTTGTTTCCCTCTCAGGTCTAAAGACTCTGAGTTTCTCACTTACCGAATAGTTTGATGATTTTTGAGCGCCTTGAAATACTACAGCCAACATCCTAACGCTTTCTCGATCGACTATCTCAACGACTTACGAGGAGCAATTCTCGCCTCACCTTACTTTGCAACCAACAACCTCAACCGCGATTTCATCGGCACAAAAGGCTTTTCCGTGGTATTTGGGCGCGCTCAAATCGCCGAAGTCGAGCGCCGATTCCCGTTGTTCAAACCCTATCTAGACCAAGCATTACAGCCGGAATGCAACGCTTTTTACCTCAATCCCCTGCTTCTAGGCGAAGGTTCCCGCGTCGATCCGCATATCGATCGATCTTTGCGATCGTACTGCAAAACGGTTGAACCTCCCGCCGCCGTCAGCGTTTTGTACGTACAAGTTCCCCCAAATTTGCAAGGCGGAGAATTGATACTCCGGCGCAACAAACAGCAAGTCGGACAGATTAAGCCACAAGTCAATTCACTGATCTATTTTCAAGGAGATTTGACACACTCAGTCAACGCCGTAAAAAGTAGCGGGACTCGCTTAAGTTTGGTTTGCGAACAGTACAGTTTGAGCGCCACAGAATTACAAGATATTCCCGGATTTACAATCGAGTCTCGGGCCGCGAAAGCAAAGAATAAGTGAAGTTTATTCGATAATTGATATCTGATCCAGTGAATGAATCAAAATGCTTGTAGGGGCGGGTTAACCAACAATTTATGGCTCAAACCAACAATCTCATAAACCCGCCCCCACCACGCGACAAAATTAGCTCGCGCGCAATTCAACGGACATGAAATGAGCTAGTAGCTAGTAGGGTGCGTCAGCTTTGAACTCTCAATTATTGACAAAATAACCCGCTGCTGACACACCCTACAACTCAAATTCTGCCGTTATGTGCGATCGGGCGATCGCCCCTTCGCCAAAAAAACTAAACTTTTGTAGCCTACGATACATTTATTTTCTTAATCATTGTTTACACTTTCCAAGTGTAGATTGTGTACTCTCCATAATTCCCCAAAACCCTAAACAAGTGCGTTGTTTGGTGGACAGCGATTTATCGATCGTCGAACCATTAAAAACCATAAGTAGTTTTGACCAGAATTCATAGGAATTAACTCGCACAAAATTTTTGAGCTTACCAGGGTGAAAATTAGCCAGCAAATCTGTGCAGCGCCGACATCTACGATGTTGACTCAAATTAGTACAGTCTCCAGTCATCTATTTGCTTGCTAATAATCGAAATCCAACCGCATCTATGGAACACCGGATTCTCACCAACACCGACGGCGAAGAGATTCCGCCTCGCTCCTCCAATCTTTGAGAGCCAGCCAAACAAGGCATTCTCCAAAAAGTTAGGTCAGACTAAAAATGTTGGTAAATCCAACATATTCGTCAACGGTTAGAATTGCACTAACCTATATTTTTTCACAGCTACTCGTCCTTAATTCGCATAAAAATAACCATGAGTGGAAACGAATCGCGCATTCAAGCAATTTCTCAAATCGTCAACCGCCAAATAACTCCTGCAAAGCCTCCCAAGCGGTTAGAAGAAATGTGGGCAACAGACGTGTTTAGTCTGAGCAAAATGCAAGAAAGCCTGCCCAAAAGCATTTTTAAATCAGTCAAAAATACCATTCAAACAGGTACAACACTCGATCCTTCCGTAGCCGATGTAGTTGCAGTAGCAATGAAAGATTGGGCTATTTCCAAAGGAGCCCTCTACTACGCCCACGTATTCTATCCACTAACAAATAGCACCGCCGAAAAACACGACGGTTTCATCTCCGTCCAAAGCGACGGCTCCGTCATCTCAGAATTTGCAGGTAAACTGCTAGTACAAGGCGAACCCGACGGTTCATCCTTCCCCAACGGTGGCATTCGCTCCACCGCAGCCGCTCGCGGATACACAGCCTGGGATGTCACCAGCCCCGCCTATGTCATGGAAACAGACAACGGCATGACATTGTGCATTCCCACTGTTTTCATCTCCTGGACAGGTGAAGCCCTAGACAAGAAAACCCCGCTTTTGCGCTCCATTGCTGCCATGAACAAAGCAGCAACCAGAGTCTTAAAACTGCTAGGAAATACCGAAGTCGCTCCCGTAAATTCCAGTTGCGGTGCCGAGCAAGAATACTTCCTGATCGATTCCAACTTCGCCAACAGCCGCCCCGATTTGTTATTAGCAGGTCGCACCCTGTTTGGCAAGCCTCCTGCCAAAGGTCAGCAATTTGACGACCACTATTTTGGAGCAATTCCAGAGCGCGTTCAAGTCTTCATGCAAGAAGTAGAAGAAAGAATGTACCGCCTGGGAATTCCTGCCAAAACTCGCCACAACGAAGTAGCACCAGGTCAGTTTGAAATTGCACCCTTTTTTGAAGCAGCAAACGTCGCCAGCGACCACCAACAATTAACCATGACAATTCTCCGCAACACCGCGAAGAAACATGGTTTTATGTGCTTGCTGCACGAGAAGCCTTTCGCAGGAATCAACGGTTCCGGCAAACACGTCAACTGGTCAGTCGGTAACGCCACCCAAGGCAACTTATTAGATCCAGGCGATACACCACACTCCAACATACAGTTCCTAGTTTTCTGCGGCGCTGTAATTCGCGGCGTTCACAAATACGGCCCCTTGTTGCGCGCCGTAGTTGCAACTGCTAGCAACGACCACCGCTTGGGCGCCAATGAAGCTCCGCCAGCAATTATCTCTGTCTATTTGGGATCCCAATTAGAAGATATCTTCGATCAAATTAGCAAGGGGGGTATTAAGGATTCCCAAGGTCGCGGAATCATGAATTTAGGCGTAGAAACACTTGGAAACCGCTTTGAATTCCGCGCAGTAGGTTCGGGTCAATCTGTTTCCGGCCCGCTGGTCGCGATGAATACAATTCTTGCAGATTCTTTGGACTGGGTTGCTAACAAATTAGAAAGCGCTTTGACCAACGGAACTGACCTGAATGCTGCCATCCAAACAGTTCTGAAAGAAGTGATGGACGAGCATGGTGCTGTGGTATTTGGCGGCAACGGCTATTCTGAAGAATGGCACAAAATGGCCGTTGAAGAACGCGGTTTAGCTAACTTGCGGACTACCGCTGATGCTTTGCCCGTATTGAAGGCAGAATACATTGAGGACTTGTTTGAAAAGACAGGTGTTCTCACTCCGGTTGAATTGGAAAGCCGTTTTGATGTGTATGCAGAGCAGTATATACTGGCTATTGAAGTCGAAGCAAAACTGGTCGGCAGCATTTCCAAAACAATGATTTATCCGGCAGCGGTGAGATATTTGTCGGATCTTTCTAACACAATTGCTGGCTTGAAAGAGATTGGCATTGAATTAGAAAAGGCAACTGCTCAACAAGTCGCGACGCTGGTTAAGTCGATGATGGATACTGCGAGCAAGTTGAGTGATGCTTTGAGCAAGCACGATTTTGCTACAACTGAAGAGCATATGCAGTATGCTTCGCAAACCATTCGTCCTTTGATGGATGAGGTTCGTCAGTATGCTGATGCTTTGGAAGCTGAAGTGGCTGATGATTTGTGGCCGCTTCCTACTTATCAAGAAATGCTGTTTGTTAAGTAAGCTGTTGGGCATCTAAATTGTATTTTTGGGGCGGGCTTTCTGGCCCACCCCACAAGACTTTTCTTAAACTTGACTATACAATTTCAATGCACTTGTGCTTAATCGCAAACCTGGTTAATTTCTGGTGAGATTTGTGGGGACACGGCAATGCCGTGTCCCTACAATATTATTTTGGGGTAGGGACACGGCACTGCCGTCTCCTTTGATGTTATGGTTAAAAACTTTATTTTAATCAACGCCCTACAGTTGCTATCAACCGGATTTCAGCGCTCCCGGCAAACAGGCAAAGCAGGCTTCGATCGCTGCGGAACTTGAGCCATTTGATTGTATGCTACAAGCGTTACTTGTCCATCAGCATTTATCACCCAACCTTGAGCGGGAATCACTGGCTGGGGCTGAATTTCTATTTCTGCTTTTGTACCCTGTAGATTCTGACTGCTACCGACGGCCGGTTCCACCCAACTAAACAGGGTAGAATCGCTGCTGAGCAAATCATTTGGGTTCGCAGGTATTCCTCCTTTACCAGTAATAGTAAACTCACTTCCCGCCCCTTGAGTGCAAGGATTAGCTACAATTAACGCCTCTGGAGAGATAACATTTTGTGGCAATTCTACCAATCCTTGAGCCGGATTGACACCAGAAGTGCTAAACGTTACTGCCCCTTGCAAAGCCGGGCCAGCCTGTTGAGAAATAGCCGCGATGTCGCTAGTGGGAATTAAAGAAGTTGGATTCACTTGTAAGTTAGCAAATTCAGCATCAGTCAATCCTAAAGTGCTTCTAGCTGCTTCGCGATTAATGCTCGTAAAACCAAATATATTCGGGACATTCACCGCAACTTGTCCGCCCCTGGCTGTGCGAGCATTGGCTGTAATATCACTATTTTCACGCGGGAGGGCTAACAAAATATCGCTATTAATTCTGATGTTGCCGCCATCAGAATTACCTGCATCGGTGGTAATTCTGCTGCCGCGCCGCAACTGGATGTCTCGCGATCGCAGATTAATATTTGCCCCAGTACCAGATACGGTTGTACCATCAATGCTGGCTTTGTTATCCAGGGCGATCGAGTTGGCGACAACATTAATATTACCAGCCCTTCCCGTTCCCAAAGCCTGAACACTCACCGTTGCACCATCCCGGACAATCAATTGATTAACATTCAGATTTAGCGAACCTGCATTCCCCGTAGCGTTGGGATTGACAACAGTGTACGCTTTGCCAGTCGAAGCCTCAATTCTACTTCTGAAGCCACCATTACTCGCCATGCCTTGCACTTCTAGACGATCGGCATTAATCGTAATATCTCCCGCATCTGCTGCACTCAAAGAACCCGCAGTAATAATGCCCCCATCCCGCAGAGTGAGCCTGGGTGTAGAAAGGCGGATATCTCCACCTCTACCAGAGCTTGTAGTTTGAGTGCCAAGAACACTCGGTGCGAAGCCCGCATTCCCCCCTGTCAAAACTCCAGACACGCCGCTCACTTCGATCGAGTCTGAAGCTCTGATAGTTAAAGTTCCTCCTGGCCCCCCACCGGTAGAAAACACATTTTCACCAATAATCGTACCCGTCGATAAAGTAATTACAGCTCCATTAGAAACAGTCAGCCGCTTAGTGTCGATCGTAATATCCCCAGCTTTCCCCTTTCCATCGAAAGAGCTAGTAGCCAGAGTAGTTTGCCCCGTACCTCCACCCAGACTCCCCGACAATTCTACAGATTCATTCGTTTTAATCGCGATATTCCCCGATGCTCCATCACTACGGCTGATGCCGATCAGACTGGCTCCATCGCGCATGATTAACCGTTGTGCGTCAACAGTGATACTTCCGCCTTGGCCGGTACTTCCACGAGTTGTGCCGCTGTTGAGCACTGAACCGATCAATTCGACGGTGTTAGCACGGATATTCAGATTTCCGGCATTTGCAGCAGTAAAGGTACTGGTACCGCCCAGTGCCCCATCGCGCAGCAGCAGCCGAGGAGTGTCAATGTTAATATTTCCAGCGGCTCCACTACCAGCAGTACCAGCACTCAGCATAATTTGCGGGTCAAAAGGGTTGAACGCTCCAGAGGCTAGATATTGGCTATAAACCCGCTGATAGCCTTCAATTCCCAGCCCGCTCATTTCTACTGAGTCAGTAGCGTGGATGTTTAAATTGTTCCCCTTCCCATCTCCGAGTGTGGCGCTGAGAATTTGCGACCCTTTATCTACTCGCAAGTTTTGGGCATTAATATCAATACTTCTGCCATCAAGATTTCCGAGTGTTAGGCTATAAATTCCTGAACTACTGACGGTGACATTAGAACCTCTGATGTCAATTTTTCCACCGCCTAATCCGCTGGTATTTATCAATGCACCGTTCATTTCAATGTTGCCAAAGTTCTGAATATTGCTGTAGTTTAAATTCAGACCTAAAGCTGTTGGTTCAAATTGTACTAAACCTGGAGTTTTCACACTTCCTAATAATATTTGTCCGGTATAAGCTGTTAAATTGCCGCCGTTTAGTTGAATGTCTCCACCAATTAAGGCTAAAGTTTGACCGGGGTCTACGGCTAAACCAAGTTTGTTAGAAACAGGAACCTCTATCGGTAGTGGTGGTAAGGTTGGTGTGGGGCCCATTGCTTGGGAAGTGTTGACAATTGTACCGGGATTGTCTCGAAATCTCAAGCCCACAGGAATATTAATCGCTAATAACGGCACGGCGCTGGGGTTCGCGCTGCTAAATTCAAAGCCGTTATTAAAAACAATACTATCAGCGGTTGAACCGATAAATGAGCCGCGTAAATCTAATCGAGCATTGGGGCCGAAGATAATTCCTTTCGGATTGAGTAAGAATAAGTTGGCGTTTCCTTGTACTCCTAATGTTCCTAAAATATTGGAAGAATTGCTACCTGTGACGCGGGTAAAAATGTTAGCAATGCCGTTAGGATTGGCAAAATATGCGCCTCTACCTTCACCGACGTTGAATTCGCGGAAACTGTGAAATAAGCTAGAACCGCGACTTGCACCGCCTTCTATGCGGTCTGATGGTAGGTTATTGATGCTGTCGGAGACTGTGCGGGAGTTTTCAGTTGCTAAAGTGCGATCGGGGATGATTTGAGCAATTGTGGCAGTGGGAAATAGCAATAAGAAAGCAAAAAATAGAGTAGAAGATAGGCGGGGCATTGTTTAACCTCTCTTAGAAGTTACGCTGCTGAATAAAATTGGACGATCGACATTAGATATCTGGCGAAAAACTAATCTCGAACAGGCTTTCCGGCCTGTTGCACAAGAATTATACCAGATGTCTAATTGTATTTTTCAATCAGCCGATCGCCCAAACTCAAATTCCCTCATCAATCAAACGATTTGTTTGCTCGCGGGTTCCCCCGTACCAGGAGGTACTACTGAATCGCCAAAAGCAATCCGCAGAAAAGGCGGAGCCAAGAAAGTCGTCAGAATCACCATGATAATAATCGAGACTTCCAACGGCTTATCCAACACCCCACTCGCCGAACCAATTCCGGCAAAAACCAAACCGACTTCGCCCCGAGGAATCATCCCAACTCCGATCGCCAATCGATTGATTCCGGGCACACCAAACACCACCCAACCTGTAACAATTTTGCCAATAATCGCCACCACAATCAAGAAAGCCGCAATCAAAAGGCCCGCCCGATTATCCGGCACTGCTGGGTTCAAAACTCGCAAATCGGCCCTAGCTCCCACTGTCACAAAAAAGATGGGGACAATGACATCTGAGATGGGTTTCACCAATTCATCCAACTCTGTGCGCGCATCGCTTTTATCCAACACCAAACCAGCCGCAAACGCACCCAAAATCGCTTCCAGATGAATTGCGTTGCCCAGAAATGCCATGAATAAGGCGAAAATAAAGGCCGGGATAATAATATTGCCGCGAGTTTTGAGTTGGCCCACCACCGCCGAGAAGGTTTTGTCGAAGACACCGCCCAACAGAATCGAACCTAACAGAAATACAGTGGCACTGACAATCAAATAGATGACATTAACAACATCAATTTCACCCGTTTTAGCTAAGCTAGCGACAACAGCTAGGACAATAATTCCCAGCACATCATCAATCACCGCCGCACCGACAATAATTTGACCTTCTTTAGATGTCAGTTGTCCTAAATCAGACAACACTTTCGAGGTAATTCCGATGCTGGTTGCTGTCAAAGCCGCACCTGCAAAAATTGCCGGAATTGCTGGAGTGTGGAAAATTACCATCAAGCCAACAGTACCGGCGGCAAAGGGAACAGCCACCCCGACACAGGCGACAACGACGGCTTGAACTCCGACTTGTTTTAGTTGATTGAGATCGGACTCTAAGCCAATTTCAAACAGCAGAATAATTACGCCTAATTCGCCCAGCACAGAAATGATTTCACTCTGCGACTCAAAGACACTGGTAAGGGCGGCAGGGGATAGATGGTTGAGCGATTGTAGAACACTCATAATCCCGGAGTCTGAAGCTGACAGCCCGCTTTCGGAAAAAACGATCAGGTGTAAAGCAGACACCCCGACAATTACCCCTGCTACCAATTCACCCAATACGGGCGGTAAATCGAAGTTTCTCGCTACTTCTGCGCCTAATTTACTGGCGATATAAATCACTACTAAACTGAGCAAAACTCCGCTGAGGACGATCGGCGAATTTTCGGGATCGACTGTTGCTAGCAAAGGTATGGGAGCAATTAGCGGTGCTATCCCTGAACTGAAAGCTGTAATTGTATGGTTCACAAACATGAGTGATGTGATGGTAATAAAGATGATTCTACGCTGATTGATGATTGAATTTATGAAGTGTAGTAGGGACACGGCGCCGTGCCCATAGGTGTCAACTTATGACTACAACCCTTGATAAGTCTCGTTTTTACCTGAGTCCAGATCCCCCTAAATCCCCCTTAAGAAGGGGGACTTTGAGAAGACTCCTGTCCCCCCCTTCTTAAGGGGGGTTAGGGGGGATCTGGCTTTAATCGTCAAACAATAGTCTCTGAATGGGTTTGACGTTAAGTTGACACTAATGGGCATTGCCGTGTCCCTACGGGGATTGAGCGATAGGCGGGTGTACTTCATAAATGTGGAATTTGCTGTATCAAGCAAAACTTGAAGAACCCAAATCTGGGGGAACATCCTGCCATCTTCCTTGTCCTACTGCTTGAATTGCTTCTTTTAGCATGATATCGCCGGTATAAATTGCTCTACCAACGATCGCACTTTTGACACCAATTGGTTCCAAAGCCAACAAACTTAACAAATCTGCGATCGAACTGACGCCGCCGGAAGCAATCACCGGAATCGAGATGGCGCTAGCAATTTCCCGCAAAGATTCCAAATTCGGCCCTTCCATGGTGCCGTCGCGGTGAATGTCGGTGTAAATAATTTCAGCCGCCCCTAATTCTGCCATTTTTTGCGCCAATTCTGTCGCTAAAACTTCGGAAGTTTCCAGCCAGCCTCTGGTAGCAACTTTACCGTTTCTGGCATCGATTCCGACGAGAATTTGACCTGGAAATTCGGCACACAATTCACCGACTAATTGCGGTTGTTCGACGGCGACAGTGCCGAGAATGGCGCGCTGAACGCCTAATTTGAGAATTGCCGCGACAGAAGGGCGATCGCGCATTCCGCCTCCTAATTGACAGGGAACGTCTACTGCGCGGACGATCGCCTCAATAGCTGCTAAGTTTACAGGATGACCTGCTTTTGCCCCATCGAGGTCTACCAAATGCAGCATTGTGGCGCCTTCATTTACCCACTGTCTGGCGACTTCGACGGGATTTTCGTTAAAAGTTTGGGACTTGGCGTAGTCTCCCTGATAGAGTCTGACGCATTTTCCGTCCAAAAGGTCGATCGCTGGAATTACATTCATAATATTTGGGAATTGGGGAATTGGGGAATTGGGAATTGGGAATTGGGAATTGGGAATTGGGAATTGGGAATTGGTAATTGACTGCTGTCAACTGTCAACTGTCAACTGTCAACTGTTTAAATACCTTCACAACCGCTATTTAAATGAAACATAATCGATGACGATAGAGTTGACCACAAAGGAGTATCAATCTCAGCTTCTCGCAAAGCTTCAGCCGTCCAGTCATTGCAAGTTCTCAAAATAGAGTAACTGCCTTTTGCTTCATAAAAACTGTCAGTGTTGTAGTAGCCGTAGCTGATTTTTATTTTATTACCTGCTGCGTCTAATTGGAATGTATTTTTAAGGAAATTTACCAGCCTCCGATAATTTTTCCCACTAATTTTAACACATTTGGTTTCTATATCTTGAGGAAAAACTCGATAACCTTGAACGTGGAGGGTAGACGGAGTAGGGAGAAATAGAGCATTGAAAGCTATAACTGGGTTGATGGTTGCTGAGGTGGGACTTTCCAGCATAAAAGCTCGATCTCCCCAGCCAAAAGACAAATATTTATAATCATAATTTGCCTCTCGTCCTATTTGTGTAATTGGTAAATATTGATTCCAGTCAAAGTATTGATTTTTAACTGGAACGATGATTTCGGTGTGGATGCCTTGGTTAGAAACTTGTACGCTAACTGTGCAATTTTTTTGCGAGGACTCTCCCCACTTTCGGGGAGTCAGGTAGCCGATTGCAGCAAGGATAGCAATCAGACATAAATTAAGAATACAAATGCGGTAAATTAATTTAGTGTTAAACATTATATCTATTTTCAAGGTTCGTAGTGAGGACTTTAGTCCTTAATAATCTTAAGAAGAAGGACTGAAGTCCTCACTACGAACGAAGAAGAAGAAGGACTGAAGTCCTCACTACGAACGAAGAAGAAGAAGGACTGAAGTCCTCACTACGAACGGTTTTAAACAGGCGGGCGTTGCATCTTTGTGGGAAAGAATTCTTGCAGGGCAGAATTTCGCTGTTCGGGAGTTTCGCTGGCCCAATTTGACAAGCTTTCATAGAAAAAGAAGGAAACTCCTGCAAAATTCCTGTTTCGGACTGCTTGCACTTGCTCTTGAATTTGTGACAGCGGAATAGAACTGTTTTTCAAACCTGTTAAAATACCGATCGCAGTTGGAATGTGCTTTTTGGCGAGTTTGACTTCTTCCCGTTCCAGTTCGGCATTAAAACGCTTGATATCATTGCGATACACCTGTATTATAAGTTCTTCGATGTAACCGCGTCTTTCCCAGCTAAACCAGTCCTGCAAGTGGGCGGGTAAAGCAAAGTGCAACGGATTGGGAGATAAACTAATAATACATTTTTGTTTGCGGGATTTGATGGCGCGGGAAATTCGCCCCATGAAGTCGTTGATTTTGTCGGCGCGCCAGCGGATCCAGAAGGTTTCGCGGGCGTCATTGGAGGGAGGACTTTTGATTTGTTTTTCATACATTAACACTGTTTGCGGCTCGTAGCCAAACTCTACGGGCAAACCGAAATGGTCGTCAAATTGAATGCCATCTAGATCGTAATTATCGACGATTTCTAAGATTAAATCTAAGATAAATTTCTGAACTTCCGGATGAAAAGGATTCAGCCAAACTCGATCGTGCGTGCCTTCTTTCCAAATAGTTGAACCGTCGCGTCGCGTCGCCAGCCAGTCAGGGTGAAGTCTGGCTAATTCCGATTCGGCGGGAGCCATGAAACCAAACTCAAACCACGGGATTACTGCTATACTTTTTTTGTGGGATTGTGCTATAATTTCTTTGAGAATGTCTCGGTCTTGCAATCCTGGTGATGGGTCGATCGACTTTCCGAATACTCGTTTGGCTACAGCGCTGGGATAAAGCGTATAGCCTCCTTGCCAAACCGTAGGATAAATGGTGTTAAAGTTGAGTTTGTCCAGTCGATTTACAGCGTCAATGATGTTGTTGCGGGAGAAAATAACGTCGCTGTCAATATTAGTCAGCCAGATGCCGCGCAATTCGGTGGTTGGGGTTTTGGGTGCAGTTTGAGCTTCCATTCGGGGGGAGAAAATTGCGGCGGAGGTAAGGGCGATCGCAAAAACAACTATTAAAGCCAGTATCCGCCGCCATTTGTGCAGTTTAATCATCAATTTTTCGCAAACACCACAATCTAATATCATACTGTAACGTTCACACTGCAAACCTGACTTTCTTGAACCCGCGGAGGCGGGTTTTGTCTGTATAGTCGCGGTTTCAACCGCCGAGTCTTTCTTCAACCCGCCTCCTCGGGTTTTGTCTGTCTAGTCGCGGTTTCAACCGCCGAGTGGCAATTTCATCACTTGGCGGTAGTGCGATTCAATCTCGCCCACCATCGGCGATTGGCGCTTGCTACTCCACTCGCTGCGATCGAATAATTGCCGCCTCAAACCATCAACATCAATGGTTTTAACCTTACCTTCAGCGACAATTTGTTTGCCGTTTACCCAAACGCTATCTACCGTATTTGTCGGGCGTCCCAAAATTAGCAAACCAATCGGATCGGTGCGCGGTAACAATGATAAACTGGTTAAATCGTACAGCACTAAATCGGCTTTTTTGCCGACAGTTAGCGAACCAATTTCATCGCCGAGATTCAAGCCTTTTGCTCCCCCCAGCGATGCCATTTCTACAGACTGGCGCGGTGTAATCCAGTGGCGGTAATCCAAATCCGTAATATTGTGCAGAATTGAACCCATTTTAATCGCTTCCAGCAAATCTTGAGAGTCGTTGCTAGCGGCGCCGTCGCAGCCAAAAGATACGTTTACTCCGGCTTTGCGGTATTTCAAAATCGGTGCAATCCCGCTTCCCAGCCGCAGGTTGCTGAGGGGATTGTGTACGACTGTCGATTGGGTTTCTGCCATAATTGCAATATCAGAATCGTCCAGCCACACGCAGTGCGCTAAGGAAGTGCGCGGACTTAAATAACCGATTTGTTGCAAATGTTCGACAGCGCTACAGCCGTATTTTTCGCGAGCTAACTGTTTTTGAGCTGGCGTTTCTAAGAGGTGGGCGTGCAGGCAAAGATTGTAGCGATCGCCCAAATCGATGCAGCCTTCAAACAAAGCATCAGAACACAGTTGAATTCCCGTCGGTGCCAGCAATATATTAACACCTTTTTCTGGATAGTGAAACTGTTTGATAGCTGCTTCCATGAGTTCCAAAGTTGCATTTGTCGAGCGAATGTAAGCCGCGTGCTCGATGCCACTCTCGCCCGCAGGCATTCCCGCTGTCAGGGATTCATCTTGAATTAACGGCCCGATAAAAGCGCGGATGCCGATTTCTTGATAAGCGCGAACTGCGGCGGCGATCGTCTCTAATTCTTGCCCCGGAATCAAAACTAAATGATCGACTACACTTGTACCGCCCGAGAGCAATGTTTCTACCGCAGTTCCCAAGGCACTCAAGTAAACTTGTTCCGGATCGAGAGGCGTGAAATCGTACAGTTCGCCAATCCACAACTCCAGCGGTAAAGGCGGAATAATCCCGCGCTGCCACATTTCAGAAGAGTGCGTGTGCGCGTTGACAAAACCGGGAAGCAGCAGCTTATTTTTGCCATCAATTGCTATTACTGTAGGAGCTAAATTGGGCGCGATCGCACTTATGCAATTATTCGCCACTTGCACGTCTGCGGTTTCATAACCACTCTCAACCGGAATCAAAGCATTTTGGATTGTAAAACTCATAGATTTAGCTTTTCTGGTGAATTCACATCTATTTCTATTTTAGGACTAGATCATCTTCTTTTATCTCGTTCTCAGCCTTTTAAATATCGTTTAATCTCGTTCCCAGGCTATGGCTGGTAATGCATATAAGCGAGAAAGAGCCTCGCCTGTGGTTTACTGGAGGTAGAGCCTCCTGCAAGGAATTTCCAGGCTATGGCTGGGAACGATAAAATAGCCTGGAAACTAGAAACTTTTTGCCTAAATTTGGTTAATTTCAATAAAGCATCAAGTAGATCGAAACAGTTACGTTTGATACTGAGACTTAATCTTAGCAAAGATTTAAGATATCGCAAGTTAGCAACAATCAAAGAGTTATAAAATTGAAGTGGTTTTTCAGTCGCAATCTAATATGAATCCAGATAGCCTCCGCACCTTGGGCGTTGCGCCAAATGCTTGGAAAGTTGATGCTAAAATTGCCGACATCACCCGATCGCCGATCGCGCCTCAACCTGTTACCCTAGAAACAGAAACGAAAACCCTGCGATTGGACTTAGCAAAAGCAGCGATGCTAGTGATAGATATGCAAAACGATTTCTGTCACCCCGACGGTTGGCTATCACACATCGGCGTCGATGTAACCCCTGCGCGCACTCCAATTAATCCTTTGCAAAATTTGCTGCCAAAATTGCGATCGCACGCAGTACCCATTATTTGGATAAACTGGGGAAACCGCCCCGATTTGCTCAATATTAGCGCAGCTTCGCGCCACGTTTACAATCCCACGGGCGAGGGCGTAGGTTTGGGAGATCCGCTACCCAAAAACGGCGCATCTGTTTTGATGGCGGGGAGTTGGGCGGCCGCCGTTGTTGATGAATTAGAACAGAAACCAGAGGATATTTGCATTGATAAATATCGCATGAGTGCCTTTTGGGATACTCCTTTAGATAGTATCCTACGGAACCTGGGAAGAACTACACTTTTTTTTGGCGGAGTCAACGCCGATCAATGTGTCATGGCTACCCTACAAGATGCTTGTTTTCTAAACTACGACTGCATTTTAGTCAAAGATTGTACAGCTACCACATCTCCAGAGTATTGCTGGCAGGCTACTCTTTATAACGTTAAACAATGTTTTGGGTTTTTGTCTGATTCTCAGGCTATGTTAGAAGCAATTAAATAACTAGGGAATTAGTCATTAGTCATTAGTCATTAGTTATTAGTCATTGGTTATTGGTCATTGGTCATTGGTCATTAGTCATTGGTCATTAGCAATAAACTGGGGAGGTTGAGCCACGGACTAATGACTCTGAATGCTCACTAATGACAGCAGAAACATAGGGTGCATCTCATTTTGGCAAGGGCGAAGCATTTCGGCACATAATTTATGAACCAGAATCAGAGATTTACTGCCGAAATGCTTCGCCCCTACGAGTATATTTGCATTCATTGAGATGCACCCGAAACATATAGCAACCGTCCGAGACGGTTAGGAAGTTCTTAATTGCTAAAATCCTGGGTTCTGCTTCCCTCTTCCCTCTTCCCTCTTCCTTCTTCCTTCAGCTATAACAACTCACAACTAAGAATAAAAAAATGACAAACCAGTGCATGATTCCGGTGATGAAATCGCCTCAAGACTACCAAGCATTTCGCATCAGCCCGGGCGATACTAATAGATTAGCCATAGTTTTCGATCCGGCAACCGCGAATGCCTCATTAACTGTTTGCATCGAGATTTTCGATCCGGGCGGAAAAACTCCTCCCAACCGCCATCAATTTGCGGTAGAAATGTTTTTTGTACTCAAAGGAAGAGGGCAAGCGACTTGCGACGGCAAAACAGTTAGTATTAAACCTGGTGATAGTTTGTTAGTGCCTCCAACTGGCACTCACGTCATTGAAAATACGGGCAGCGAACGTCTTTACACTTTGTGCATTATGGTGCCAAACGAGGATTTTGTGGAACTAATTCGCAGCGGTACACCAGTCGAACTCGATGAGGAAGATATGAGGGTTCTCGGGCGATCGGATGTACTCGTGCCGTGCTAGGTTTGTAGTGAGGACTTCAGTCCGCAAAATAAACAGCTAAACGCGCTAAGTTAGATCGTTCGGACTTCAGTATACCTCTTGCAGAAATAGGTAGGAACGGGCAAGATGCCAGTTTCACAATTCAATGCGCCTGAGTTTGAGTGCCGCTTGTTTTCCAGCTTATGACGTGAATCCGGGAACTTGTGCGCCTCCGGGTGCAGCGCGGTTAATTGATGCTAAAATTATGACGCTGACAGTAAGTTGTGGCGGGAGTTGTCCTTCTCAGATTTTACTGCCAATTGGCGATCGCACTTAAAATCCATCAAACTATGAGCGTTATCTTTCACATCACCCGCAGCCAACAGTGGGAAGAAGCAAAACAAGTGCAATCCTATCGCGGAGATACGTTAGATACAGAAGGATTTATCCACTGTTCGACTCTGCCGCAAGTTTTGAAATCTGCCAATAAATTTTTTGTAGGACAAACAGGATTGCTGCTGCTGTGGATTGACTCGGAAAAAATAGAATCTGAACTTAAGTATGAATTTGCCGCCGGTGAGGATTACCCGCACATTTACGGGCCGCTAAATGTGGATGCTGTGTTGCAAGTTTTTGAGTTTGAACCCGGTGCCGATGGCAAGTTTGAATTGCCGGCAGAGTTAACAGCAACTATCAACGAACAAGCTTAGTATCCTGTGAAGATACTTCAACAAACATCACTTATTAGTCAAGGTGTTTGATGATATTACTTTGGTGGTTATCGAGCACATGAATGAAGAGATAGCATCTAAGGATCGCGAATTAAATAATTTACACATATTTGTGGGATGGGCGTCCCGCCCGTCCTTTCGTGACGGGCGGGACGCCCATCCCACAAGAACAATAAAAATTGTAAGTTATTTAATTCTCATTCCTAAGTATTGCCGATAAATCTTCTAATCTGCAAATTATTAAGCTATTAAAACAGCATGGTGCTAAAATTTGACCGAGGATATTTTTTCAATATGATGCTATTCAAATTATTGCCGATCGCCCTGCTATTATTAAGCTCTGCCATCAGTGGCGGTGCACTAGCACAATCGGCGAAACCCAGCAGACAGATCGGGCCGGCGATTGATTGCGATCGCGACGGACAACAGGACGACATCCGCATGGATGATGATGGTGATGGTATACCCGATCGCTGTTTGCTAAATCAAATTAAGCCTGTCATGAATCGGGAAAATTACGATCTAGAATTGAAACAACTTCAGGCTCAACCCTGTCAAAAAGCCACAAAAACCGTCAAAAATATTAGCTACATCATGTGTTCTACCAATGGCGGTAAAACCATTGTCAGTGCATCGGAAGCCCTGGTGGAAGTGGGAGATGGAGTGGGATTTTGGCTAAAAGGCGATCGGGTAAGGGCGATCGTCTTTTTTGGTACGGGTGAAGTTGTTTTCTTCAACCGTGGAGTTTTGGAAGCACAAATGTCGGATAAACGGGAAGTTACAACTGTTTTTACTGCTGATGAACGGCAGCAGTTTGAGAGGCTAGAAAAGAACGGAGTGCAGAAAATTTTGCAAGTATTTAGCAGGTAGATCGGGTTTTTAATAGGGAGAGAGTTTTATGTTTAATGAGGTTGATTTACTTGTTTCTTCCTTTTGCCAGATGACAACCCTTAACTCATCAAACGACAATTTATAATATTTCGATTCATAGTATATGCCGCAATACTTCGGAAAACTCCAAACTACCGAACAGCCTTGGTCAATTATTGGCTCTATACAATCGATCGACAAAACCGATCGCACAATTCACTTCAACTGTACCAACTCCTCTCTCAAAATCAGCATCCTCGCGCCGAATTTAATTCGAGTGCGAATGTCCCCGACAGGTGAATTTAAAGATAGATCGCACTCCGTAACTCTCCCCGACGAAGAATGGCAAATTGTACCTTTTGAAGTGCGAGAAACAGCGGAAAAAATCGAAATTGAAACAGCACAAATAACAATTTCTGTCAAGCGCGATCGCCCTGCCATCGAATGCTTTGACAAATCAGGAAAACCCTTTGCTAGCGACTGCGATCGCCCGATGGGATGGCGCACAGGTGCAACCGCCGCCTGGAAGCGCATCGAAACAGACGAACACTTCTACGGTTTCGGCCAACGCACCGGCTTCCTCGACAAACTCTCCGAAGTCAAGACAAACTGGACAATTGACGCCCTCGACTACAATTCCGTCACCGATGAAATGTACCAGGCGATCGCATTTTACATCGCCCTGAATCCCGATCGCGCTTACGGCATCTTTTTCAACACCACATTTTGGAGTCAATTCGACATCGGCGCGGAAACACCAGGGGTTTTGCGGATGGAAACCCGAGACACGGAACTCGACTACTACATCATCTACGGCCCCGAACCCGCCCAAATTCTCGCCACCTACACCCAGCTCACCGGCCGGATGCCACTCGCGCCAAAATGGGCGCTGGGATACCACCAGTGCCGCTGGAGCTACGAATCCGAGGACGTTGTGCGGGAGTTGGCCCGGGAATTTCGCGATCGCAGCATTCCCTGCGATGTCATCCACCTCGACATTGACTATATGCGCGGCTACCGGGTTTTTACTTGGAGCCCAAAGCGTTTCCCCGATCCGGCGAAACTGATCGCAGACTTAAAAGCAGTCGGTTTCAAAGTTGTCACAATTGTCGATCCCGGTGTCAAGTACGAACCGGAAGCAGATTATGAAATATTCGATCGCGGTGTGGAAAACGACTATTTCGTCCGCACCGCCGACGGAAAGCTTTTCCACGGTTACGTTTGGCCCGACAAAGCCGTGTTTCCCGACTTCATGCGCCCCGACGTGCGCCAGTGGTGGGGCGAATTGCACAAAAGCCTGACAGATATGGGCGTTGCGGGGATTTGGAACGACATGAACGAACCTGCGATCGCCGATCGACCTTTTGGCGATGGTGGCGAACACATTTGGTTTCCGCTGGATGCACCGCAGGGCCCGGAATTCGATCGCACAACTCACGCCGAAACCCACAATTTGTACGGGTTGATGATGGCGAAAGCTTGTGCGGAAGGGTTGCAAAAAGTCCGAGGGGGCGATCGATCTTTTGTGTTGACGCGATCGGGATTTGCGGGGGTGCAGCGCTACTCCTCCGTGTGGATGGGCGACAATCAATCGCAGTGGGAACACTTAGAAATGTCGCTACCAATGCTTTGCAACATGGGGCTTTCCGGCGTCGCGTTTGTCGGTTGCGACATCGGCGGCTTTGCGGGGAATGCAACCGCTGAATTGTTCGCGCGGTGGATGCAGGTGGGGATGCTGTATCCGTTGATGCGCGGTCATTCGGCGATGACGACGGCGCAGCACGAACCGTGGGTTTTTGGCGATCGCACCGAGCAGATTTGCCGCGAATACATCAATTTACGCTATCAGTTATTGCCGTACATTTACACGCTTTTTTGGGAAGCTGCGATCGCGGGAACACCGATTTTGCGACCGCTACTTTATCACTTTCCGCGCGATCGTACAACTTATCACCTTTACGATCAAGTATTGCTCGGCCCATCGCTGATGGCTGCACCCGTTTACCGACAGGGAGTTGAGCATCGCGCCGTGTATTTGCCGGAGGGGACTTGGTACGATTGGTGGACGGGCGAATGCTATCAGGGCCCGACGCACATTTTGGCTGATGCACCTGTGGAGAGAATGCCGTTGTACGCGCGCGGTGGGGGGATAATTGCGTTAGCGCCTGTGAGGCAATTTGTTGAGGAAAGGGCGATCGATTCATTGAAAATGCGAATTTGGCCCGGAACTGGTGAATGGACGCTTTATGAGGACGATGGACACAGTTTTGAGTACGAACAAGCTGTCTGGGCTACGACTAATTACAAGGTGTATTTGGAAGGGCGAAAAATGATAGTTGAAATTGCGGCGCGGGAGGGGGAATTTGCGATTTCGGAGCGCGAAATTACTGTCGAAGTTGTGGGGATTGGGGAACAGCAATTTACAGATGATGGCACGGTGCGGCGTTTGATATTTTAACTAATACGAGTGGGAAGTCCCGCACTCTATCCGTTTACAGGATGAGTGACGGGATGAAAACGAGCAGCAAAGAAATTGAGCGATAGCGAATCCATGATAGGATCGAACTAACCGGAGATGACAAGAGTAGCCGTGGTGGGCGAACTTTCCGTTGTATAAAGGCTAGACACCACCTATCAGTTTCTGACTGGTAGCCCCAATATCCCGCTAAGCCATAAAAGAGCTGATGGATGGGTGAAAAAATCAACAATTCTACTCCTTGGGACACAGGGAGTCTGCCGGAAAAGATAAGTAATTATCTTGCTAGTAAGTACCACATAAAATAAAGGTGAGTAAAACCTACGGAGGGAGGATAAGACCAGCTTAGAGATGGCTCGCGTCGAGGCTCTCCCGTTGAAAGAGGAAGCCTGCACTCTATTTGTTTACAAAATGAGTGCCGGGTATGTCACGCAAGGTTCTCAACCATATCCGCAGGGACACAGCACTGCTGTGTCCTCCTGTCTCAACCATATCCGTAGGGACACAGCACTGCTGTATCCTCGTATTGCGATCGAGTTGGCCTGTCCTGGCAATCTTATTATACTAAAAAGACTTTTGCTATAATAAGATTCCGCGACCGCCGTCTTATTTCACTGGAATAACATAAGATAACAAGACCTCAACCTTTGTCCCTCCGTCACCCAATGATGCGATCTGGTCGATACGTCCAACAAACTGAAGGATACAGCGCCTTCATTCCAGCGCCCCTCCCTCCCGAACCGCCCATTAAAATGGACGCAGAGCTTCATCGCTTGCTCTCCAATGCCGATCGGGCTTTAGGAAGACTAGACGGTGCTACCTCTATTTTGCCCAACCCTGACCTATTCGTAGCGATGTACGTCCGTCAGGAAGCCGTTCTTAGTTCGCAAATTGAAGGAACGCAAAGCACCCTAGAGGACGTACTTCAATATGAAATTGATGTCAAAGGTCAAGAACGCTTTAAAGATGTGCAAGAGGTTGTTAACTACGTTAACGCCATGAACTACGGTTTAAAGCGGCTTCAAGAATTTCCACTTTGTCTGCGCTTGCTGCGAGAAATTCATACAGAATTACTCAAAGACGTGCGAGGAAGCGATCGCACACCGGGAGAATTTCGGAAAAGTCAAAATTGGATTGGCCCTCAAGGTTGTAACCTGGGTACTGCGGCCTATGTACCTCCAACAGTTGCAGAAATGCACCAATCTCTCGACAACCTAGAGAGATTTTTGCACGATACCAATTCTTTACCTGTACTGATTCATTGCGGATTAGCTCACGCTCAATTTGAAACAATACACCCATTTTTAGATGGAAATGGACGGATTGGACGATTGCTAATTACTTTTCTGCTTTGTCAGCAAGGAATCCTACAAAAGCCTTTACTATACCTCAGTCATTATCTAAAGTTTCACAGAATAGAGTATTACGATCGCCTGATGGCAATTCGCACTCATGGAGATTGGGAAGGATGGTTAAAGTTTTTTCTTCAAGGTATTTTTGAAGTCAGCCAGTCAGCAACAACTACAGCCCGTTCTATTCTGGAAATGCGCGAAAATCACCGCGAAATTATCGGTCAGCAAATTTCCAGTAGCAGTTATGGTTTGCGCTTGCTAGATATACTTTTCCAGCACCCAATCGTGAATATTCGTTTAGTAGAAAACGAATTGCAATGTAGTTACGCAACAGCTAGGAAAATAGTCGATAAATTTGTAGAAATTGCTTTGCTTGATGAAGTCACAGGTTGGCAACGCAACAGACTTTATCGTTACAAACCCTATCTGGATCTTTTTGAAAGCAGCTACTCACTAATCAATCCTGACAATTCTGATTCTCACTAAAACGCTAGTAAAAATTAACTCTATGATTAAGTATTTCTTGATTAGGTTAAAATAATGATTATCTCCCATATAGTTCTGCAAAATTGGCGCAATTTTCAGTCAGTGAATGTTGAGTTGCGCGATCGCGTTTTTTTGGTAGGCCCGAATGCTTGCGGTAAGTCAAACTTTCTCGATTCATTGCGCTTTTTGCGGGATCTGGCCAAAGCAGGAGGCGGATTGCAGAAAGCCGTGAGCGATCGAGGCGGCGTATCAAAAATTCGCAGTCTTTATGCACGTCGATATCCAAATGTAGAAATAGGAATTCAGCTTTCAGAATCTAATGATGAACAGCCCTTGTGGACGTATGCGCTGGGAATTAAACAGAGAAAAGGTGGAAAAAATGAGCCGATAGTTGCCTATGAACGAGTTTGGAAAGGCGATCAACAAATTGTTGATCGCCCTACTCAAGACGATAACAACGATGAGCTACGTCTTACCCAGACTTATTTAGAGCAAATTAATGCCAATGCAGAATTTAGAGAAATTCCTAAATTTTTAGAGTCAATTTTATATTTACATTTAATTCCTCAGTTAGTTCGCCATCCCGAAGCTTTTGCTACTCCTGGACTTTCCGAAGATCCTTTTGGGAGAACTTTTTTAGAACGAGTTGCTAAAACTCCCGAAAAAACCCGAAGATCGCGATTAAAAAAAATTGAAGATGCTTTAAAGCTGGCTGTCCCACAATTGAAAAACCTCACAGATACCAAAGATGTGATGGGAGTTCCCCATTTGGAAGCTGTTTACGAACATTGGCGGCCCGGAGCAGGAAAACAACGGGAAGACCAATTTTCTGACGGAACGTTACGGTTAATTGGTTTACTTTGGTCACTGCTAGAATCCGATTCATTATTGTTACTAGAAGAACCCGAACTTTCCTTAAATTCGGCTATTGTTAGCAATCTACCCTCTCTGATTTATCGCCTTCAGCGTCCGAGAAAGCGACAGGTTATTCTTAGTACCCATAGTGCTGATTTGCTCTCAGACAAAGGCATTGGCGGCGAAGAGGTGCTGCTAATGACACCGACTCCTGAAGGAACTCAGGTAAAACTTGCTTCCAGTAACGAACAAATAACAATGCTATTAGAAGGAGGTTTAAGTATAGCTGATGCTGCACTTCCTCTCACAGCACCGCCTGCGATCGAACAACTCAGTTTATTCAAATGACGGATATTCCCATCAATCTAGTGTTTGAGGATGTACTCAGTGAAGCAGTTCTTAAAGAAATGCTGAAACAGTCTCAACGTCCATTTTTAGTTGGATCTTGCTCGAATAAGAAAGGAGCTGGCGACATTAAAAAGAACCTTCCTGCATACAATAATGCGGCTAAGCGAATGCCTTACTTAGTCTTAACTGATTTGGATAATGCAGACTGCCCGCTAGTAATTCTGTCGGAGTGGTTAACTCAACCAAAACATCCTAATCTGCTGTTTCGGATTGCGATTAAAGAAGTAGAAGCGTGGTTACTAGCACATCGATCGGCATTTGCCGAATTTTTGGGTATTTCAGTAGACTTGATTCCTGGCGACGTGGATAAAATTCCCGATCCCAAGCAGCTTTTAATCAATCTGGCTAAAAAATCAAGGAAGCGAAATCTGCGGGATGCGATCGTCCCCGATCGTAATAGTACCGCAAAAATTGGTAAAGACTACAACGGTCAACTCATCCAGTTTGTCAATCAAAGTTGGCAGGTTGCGTCAGCACAGACTAATTCCCCCAGTTTACAACGAGCTATGAATGCGATCGTAAATTTTCAACCAACCTGGGAAAATTGAGAAAAAAAAAGAGAAATTATGCGCTCGCCAACGACAATTAATCAACCGATCATCTATAATATAACGGGAGGGGATGAGTAGACCCGACACCTACCCACAAACTATGCAACCCATCCAAATCACCACATTCCAAGCTTTGCGGCGCAGCCTCGGCCTCATAATCCAAGCCGCACCGATCGAACTCCGCAATTTAATCATACTCAACATCATCCGCGGTGCCGCCCCATCTGGCGTGCTTGTTTTAGATAAACTAATCATTGATGAAGTATCTCGGTTGCTGTCACGAACCCAAACGGCACAACCTTTAGCTTTGATGCTTTCCCACCCAATCTTGCTGTGGAGTATTGTCGGAGTCTTAACTCTCAAGTTAGTCAGCGATTCAATCGAAACCATGAGTTCTTTTGCAGCAACATCTTTGCGCGATCGCGTGCAAGGCGGAGTTGAAGGACAAGTCCTCGAAAAAGTCGCCAATTTTGACGATATCGCCCTGTTTGAAAACCCCGAACTATTAAACATATTAGAACTTGCCAAAACCGGAGTTAAACAAGTACAGCAACTAGCCTTCACCATCAGCATGACAATCACGGGAATTTGTATCTTCATTCCCTCGATCGGCCTGGCTGCATCAATAGCTTGGTGGGTTCCTGTGGTGATGGTGGTGTCATCACTTCCCTCAATTCACATTGAAAGAAAATATCTCAAACTTATCTGGAGAATTCAAAAAAAGCAAGCTAAAATCACTCGCGAGATGAACTTATCCGCTACGGTATTGACAGGGGAAGAATATGCTAAAGAATTGCGTTTGTTTGGGTTGCAGGAACTTTGGCTCAAACGCTGGAATGGTCAGTATTTGCAGTTTTTTAGCGAGATGCAGCAAGTGCGAAAAAAAGGAGCGATTGTTGTACTTTTGTGGTCGATATTTAGTAGAATAGGTGTAGCCTTGCCATTTGTTTATGTGGTGATGGGAGCTTTGGGAGGGCGCTACACTTTGGGAGATTTGGCGCTGTATTCTGGTTTGATTGTCCAAGTAGAGACGAGTTTGCAATTACTGATTGGTAATTACACTAATTTGTACGATATTTCCCTCGGCGTCAGTCCGATTTTTCAACTTTTGGATCTCAAACCCGAGTTGCAGTCTCCGCTGGTGAATGTGGCATCTCGCTTGCCTAGTTTAGAAGATTACGGGCAAGATGCCCGTGCCACAAATCAAGTATCAGATCACGGGCAAGATGCCCGTGCCACAAAAGATAAAATTGGTATCGAGATTAAGGATTTATCTTTTTGCTATCCCGGTAGCACTAAAAGCACGATCGCAAATATCGACTTAACCATTAATCCGGGTGAAATGCTAGTGCTTGTCGGGGAAAATGGCGCGGGTAAGACGACTCTTGGCAAACTCCTCGGTCGCCTGTACGACCCGACAAGTGGTACGATCGCCTGGAATGGCAAAGATTTGCGATCGTACCCTCTAGCATACGTGCGATCGCGCATCGCCGTTGTCATGCAAGATTACGCCCGTTTCCCCTCCACAGTGCGCGAAAACGTCGGTTTTGGCGACTTGCTTTCACTGTCGGATGACACCGCAATTAACGAAGCTATTTCCGAAGCAGGAATTAGCGCAAAAGTCAATAGTCTTTCCGCAGGTTTAGAGACACCGTTGGGGAAACAATTAGAAGACGGCATAGACTTATCGGGGGGACAGTGGCAAAGAATTGCGATCGCCCGCGCCTTAATGCGGCTTGATACAGCCGAAGTCCTAATTTTTGACGAACCAACCGCCGCCCTCGACCCCAAGACAGAACACGAAATTTACAGCATCTTCCGCCAAATCGCCGCCGGGAAAACCACGATTGTCATCAGCCACAGGTTGGGATTGGCCAAAATTGCCGATCGCATCGCCGTGATGGAAAATGGTAAAATAGTCGAAATCGGAACTCACGACGAATTGATAGAATTGGGCGAAATATACCATTCAATGTTTACCCGTCAAGCTAGCAGCTATATTTAGATATTGGTTATTGGTTGCTTGTTATTAGTTATTGGTTATTTTGTATATCAAATCGGGTGACATCCGAATTATGTAGTGCTGTCCCCGCTCGCTATTGGGGTAGCGAGCGGGGACAGCACTGACTATTCCGATGCAACCAGAAACGATATTATTGTTATTTTTTGCCTGCTACGAATAACCAATAACCAATAACTAATCACCAACTGTCAACTGCCAACTGCCAACTGCCAACTGCCAACTGACTATCTCCCAGTCAGCGTATCCGCATAAGGATCGGGCAAAGCTTGCTGCACCTCCAACACCGACAAAGAATCTCCACTTACAGGTTGGCTAATTGACTTTTTTTTTAGCCCATCCCCCCGCATATCGCGCTCTTGCAACTTCACCAATTCCTCCTGATAAACAGCAACAATTCGCCCCAAACTGATCACCAAATCATCCCAATTCTCATCTCCCACCAACTTCTCAGAAATCCCCTCAAACAACTCTCCAGCCTGCCGTTTTTGCACGTAAGCCTTCAACAGCTTTCCCGACTTTTGCAAAACCGCCTGATAAATCTCTCCATCCGACCACCACAGCCCCTGTTGACTCAGCAGCCAAGTCAAAATATACTCCCGAGCGTGTTGCTCCTTCACCCAGGCTGCCAGATACTGCAAATCTTCCATAATTACAACAGTCTCCTAAATTTTCCTCAAAATGTCCGCTTATCTGTATCTATCGTTACTGCGATCGAATTAATATCCGTCTCATTATCCCTCACCGCTCTCTTTAATATCGCTAATATCGCTTAAATCTTAAAAAAACCCTAGTGATTCACCAAACATCAATTTTTTGAATATAAAAATACACTTAAACTGACATCTTGCATCATGCTCGCTTAACAGGCTTTCCGGCCTGTTCCACAAAGAGTAAATTCCCTCTCAGGTCTAAAGACTCTGAGTTTCCCACTTACCGAGTATTTTTATGGCAAAGCAAAATTTTGGTTTAATCGGTCTAGCAGTTATGGGCGAAAACCTAGCCCTCAACGTCGAAAGCAGAGGCTTCTCCGTAGCGGTATACAACCGCACAGCAGCCAAAACCGACGAATTCATGGCAAAACGGGCCCAGGGCAAAAACATTGTAGCCACCAAGACTCTGGCGGAATTCGTCGAAGCTCTAGAACGTCCTCGAAGAATCTTAGTCATGGTACAAGCTGGCAAAGCCGTAGATGCGGTAATTGACCAGCTCAAACCCATGCTAGACCCCAATGACATGATTATTGACGGCGGCAACTCCCTCTACGATGACACCGAACGTCGCACCAAAGATTTAGAAGCTGCCGGACTGGGATTTGTCGGCATGGGCATTAGCGGCGGCGAAGAAGGCGCACTGAATGGCGCTAGCATGATGCCCGGTGGCACGCTGGCAGCCTACAAGGAATTAGAGCCAATTCTCGTCAAAATAGCGGCTCAAGTAGATGACGGCCCCTGCGTCACATTCATCGGCCCTGGCGGTGCCGGTCACTATGTGAAAATGGTGCACAACGGTATTGAGTACGGGGATATGCAGCTCATTGCTGAAGCCTACGATTTGCTAAAAAACGTCGGTGGACTCAGCGGCCAGGAGTTGCAGGAAGTTTTTGCCGAATGGAATACAACTGACGAACTCAACTCGTTTTTGATTGAAATTACGGCTAATATTTTCAAATACATTGACCCGGAAACTAAGCAACCCTTAGTTGAGGTAATTATGGATGCTGCCGGTCAAAAAGGTACTGGTCGCTGGACTGTAATGAGTGCTTTGGAATTGGGCGTGAGCATTCCCACAATTATCGCTGCTGTGAATGCCAGAATCATGTCTTCTTACAAAGCAGAGCGCGTCAAAGCTTCGGAACAACTGACGGGGCCTACCACCAAGTACGAAGGCGATCCTAAAGAGTTTGTGAACAAAGTTCGGGATGCTCTTTACTGCTCGAAAATTTGCTCCTACGCCCAAGGTATGGCGCTGTTGAGCGCGGCCTCAAAGTCGTATAATTATGACTTGAGTTTGAGCGAAATTTCCCGCATTTGGAAGGGCGGCTGTATCATTCGGGCTGGATTTTTGGACAAGATTAAAAAAGCTTTCAAGGACGATCCCGCACTGCCGAATTTGCTGTTAGCGCCAGAGTTTAAACAGAGCATTCTCGATCGCCAATCAGCTTGGCGCGAAGTGTTATCTACGGCTAGCCTGCTGGGTATCGCTGTACCGGCCTTCAGCGCGTCCCTGGACTATTTCGACAGCTATCGGCGCGATCGACTCCCGCAAAACCTGACGCAAGCTCAGCGCGATTATTTCGGGGCTCACACCTACGAGCGCACCGACAAACCGCGCGGTGAATTCTTCCACTCAGAGTGGACTCAGGCTGCTAAAGAGTCGCTGCAAACTGGTACTGCTGATTAATTAGTTTTTGTAGGGTGCGTTTCGGCGCACCTTACTAATTAATCTGGGGTTGCAAATTGTTTTGACGTTTGTTTTTGAGATAGCTTTTAATATATTCGTCGTTAAAGAGCGATCGGGCGATCGTCAGTGCTTCTTGTCTTTCTGCGTCTGTCATGTAGTCATCGCCTTTTAAGCCTGATGGCGGGTGTCGGGGATCGCCGCCTGCATCGAGGAATCGCTGACGGACGTTAGCGAAGCCCTCGAAGAGGATCGCCATTAATTCTCCCAATCTCCGGTCTTGTTCTCGAATGATATCATGCGATTTCGTCATAGTCTTCAACCTCGTCTATACGAACAACTCGCCACTTTGTATTATAAACTATAGATATCTCTTTAAAGTAAGTGTAATTTTATGAAACCTTTTCTAGTAAGAGCCGCTGCCATTATCGGTGATATTGCAGCATTGGTATTTGATACAATTAAAGAAGAAGAATCAAAAAAACTTTTATCAGACAGCGGTATTCTCGAAGTGGATGCAATGACTGGCAAAGAGTTTGAAAAATTTCTAGCTGTCCATTTTAGAAACTGTGGTTATAGCGTCACTTTAACTCAAGACAGTCAAGATTATGGAGCAGATTTGATTTTGTACAAAGACGGATCGAAAACAGTAGTTCAAGCAAAAAGAAGCAAAAATCCAGTTGGGATTAAAGCAGTTCAAGAAGTAGCAGGAGCCGTCAGACATTACAACGGAAATAAAGGCAGAGTCATCACCAACAACAGATTTACAGAAAATGCTTGCAAACTTGCCAAATCTAACGACGTAGAGTTATGGGATAGAAAAAAACTCATCGAATTCATCCTGACAGCTAAGAATTATCAATAAATCATGATAGAAATTTCCAACACAGTATTTATTGCCGATCGCGAAATTGAGATTAGCGCCATTCGCTCCCAAGGCGCGGGCGGACAAAATGTAAATAAGGTGGCGAGTGCTATTCACCTGCGCTTTGATATCCCAGCTTCTTCATTACCCGATCGCTACAAAGAGCGTTTATTGCAACTCAACGATGGGCGAATCACCTCCGAAGGTGTGATTATCATCAAAGCACAGGAGCACCGCAGCCAGGAACAAAACCGCGAGGAGGCTTTGAGGCGGCTGCAAGAATTGATCAAAAGTGCGATCGTCATCCCGAAAAGGCGCAAACCCAGCAAAGCGACTCGTAGTTCCCAGCGCAAGCGTCTTGACAGCAAAACCAAGCGAGGGCAGATTAAGGCTCTGAGAGGGAAAATTACCGATTAAGGGATCAAAGGGCTCCCAGGTACGTAGTTGCGCTTCAGCGCTCTTTTTGGGATATCGGAAAGAGCGCTGAAGCGCAACTACGTACCTAAGAATTAACCCCTGCGCGTTATTTGTCCGATCGCCCTCGCGATCTACTGGATAAGTCATCGGGAATTTTAGTTACGTCTAATCCTAAAAGCTCAAACATAGTTTTTAGAGAAACTTGGTATAGGTTAGCCAGTGCAGCCACGTTTTCAACAGTTGGCATAGACTTTCCTGATTCCCAGTCAGCTTGCATCCGCTCAGAAACGCCGATATGTTGTTTGACTTGAGGGCGGGTTAGCCCAGCTTGTTCTCTGAGAAGCCTTAATGGAGACTTTTCCTTTTCTTGCGAATTTTCTTCCCTAATACATGAAGCTTGTTTCAATGATTCTGGCTTCTTGACCTCCGTCGAAAGATGAAGTACACTTAATGCTTGTAGGTCATCGGGAATTTTGGCTACGTCTAATCCCATACATCTAGCAAGTGTTTTTAGAGGTACGCCTAGCTCCCGCGCCAGAGCAATGACGCGATCGAAGCGAGGAATGGCTTCTCCTCGTTCCCAATCACCAATAATGCGAATTCCTACCCCCATTCGACGACTAAGTTCGGGTTGGGTCAAATTTGCACTTTCTCTCAGGTTTTTCAAGGTTATCGTTTCTCGGTCTTCAGCTTCCATTAACTATAGCAATTAATTGCTAGCAAAATAGTGCTTGACAAAGTTGGTATCTGGCACTAAACTGCTAGTAGATAGGCAAAACAAAGGCGGCCTGGCAAGCCTCCTTCGATCAAAATGCAGGTTTGAATAACCGCCTCACTTGTAGTGTCTATCAATTATGCACCTGCATAACCCTTAGTATTTTTGGGGCTTGAGTGCATACCTCAAGCTCCTTTCCCTGAACTCCGAGGAGGTGATGCGATGTCAATCGTCGATCGACCTACAACACAGCCCAACTCAAAATTGTACCAAAGATTCCGACCATGACTTCCCTGTGCTTGTTAGTTGTCCGATCGTGAGGGCGATTTTACCAAAGGGATATCGTCAGGAATGTTGGAGATATCGATGCGTAGCAATCTAGCGACGGTTTTGGGCGAAAGCTTTAACTCCCTGCATAGGGCGAAAAAATTATCCGCCCGTGGCATTTTCCGACAATTAACCCAGGAATTCACTGTATTTAGAGAAACTCCTAGGTTTCGGGCTAGTTGTTCCTGCGTAGCTTCAGCCAATTGGATAGCTTCTTGAATAGTTTCTGGTTTGAGATAGTCTATATCTTGATTCATTTAAACTAAAGTTATACAACTTTAGTTGACAAATTAGAATTGTCCAACTAAAGTTGTAAGTGACGGACATGGCAGAAGGTGGTCGGCGAGCCTTCAAGTTCAAAACGTGCAGGTTTTAATAACCGCCTTGCTTGTGCTGTCTATCAATTGTGCTGGCATACAAGAGCCTATTTTTGGGGTTTGAGTGCATACTTTAAGCCCCTTTCTCTGAACTCCGAGGAGGTGGTGCCATGTAAAAGGTCGATCGACCTTACAACACAGCCCAACTCAAAATTGTACCAAAAATCCCGACCAAAACTTCGCTCTGTTGGTTAGCTGTCCCTCGGCGGCACGTAATCATCAACAAGTCCTGACACATCTAGCCCGATCGAGTGACAGAACTGTTTCAAGCTAATATTTAGGGCTGTACAAATGGCTATTGCAGTATCAACTCTGGGTTTTTGTTTTCTTTTTTCTATGGAATACAAAGTATCTTCAGAAACTTTCCCCGTCAGTTGCAGGCTAAGCTCACGGCGACTAAAGCCCCTGTATTCTCTAATTTCCGCAAGGCTCATTTCGTATAAATCCCGTACTTCTTGATTCATTATGCAGAATGTTTCGTAGTTTACCCTTGACAAAGACAGGAAGCCTGACTAAACTACGAATAAAGGCATAGCAAGCAGCCGGCAAGCCTGAAAGCACAACCCAACTCAAAATTGTATCTGTTGGTTTAATTTAATTGCTAATTCGGCCCAAAGCTCTCTGGAAGTTCATCTATTTTTTCTATTTTTAGTTCTCGGCAAATAGCTTTCAACTGAAAGAGAGAAAATTTTGGTTCTGTGGCTCCAGATATCCATCTATGATATGTGGCCCGCGGAATCCCGCATCTAAAAGCAAACTCATCTTGTGATAAGTCTGTTTTGTTGATTCTTAGGGCTTCCAATGGTGAATTGCCCTCCTGTCTTCGTTCTTTTCTTGATGACATTGTAACATAAAATCTCAAATTGAGATGTCATACTTGACAAAATTAAATCGACATCTCATAATGAGACAAAAGCGACATAACACAAGTCGGTCGGTCAGGCCGAACAGTCCAAACGTCCAAGTTTGAATAGCCGCCTTGAGGTGATGCGATGTAAAAGGTCGATCGACCTTACAACACAGCCCAACTCAAAATTGTACCAAAAATCCCGACCAAAAATTCCACTTGGCGATCGCCCAACTTCCGTGCTATCGTTCCCTTTCTCGACCCCTTCCCGATCATGACCACATCTACCGACAACTTCTACCTAGGCGATATCGCCTCCAACTTTCACTTCGCAGGCCCGCTGCTAGACTTTGAAGAAGAAATCCAGAATCAATCGCCCTTTCACGATTTAGAGTATCTGACAGGCGAAATAAAAAGAGGATTCCTCGACTACGTGCGACAAGGGATCATGCTGGACGCGATCCGAAAACTGCGCTTGTACAAAGACAAGTTCAAAACTTTCAAAATTTACTGCGAACAAGCCTTAGGCAGACAGTATTTTTATTGCACGCAAATTATCAAATCTGCGGCAATTTGCCTGCGCTTAATAAAAGCCGGATTTGAGATTTTGCCTAGCTGCGTCGCTCAAGTTGTCCCCTTGTTCAAACACGCAGTCACAGATCAATACGGCGACTGTGCTTTACAGGAAAAGTGGCAAGAAGTTGTGGATGTCATCCCCAAAGAAAGGATTACAGCAATAACGATAGCCGAAACAGTTGACAACAATCCCAACCTCAGGTTAAAACAAATTCGGATTAAAACCGACACCTACGCCCTGTTGACCAAAAAAGCAGCCGCTGCGGGAATGTCAATTTCGGAATTTTTGGGGCGGCTGGTTGACGAATACAACCCCAGAATTGTAGAGCAGCCGGCGGAACACACTCCCGAACAAGAGGAGATTTTAGACCAATTGGACGCGGAGTTTAAGAAGCCCGCAGCGGAACAGATTTCAAATTCTGCTCCAGCCAAAGTTAAATCTAAAGGTTTTGGAGTAAAAAATGAGCCAAAAGGTGGTAAAAGGGAGGTGAAGGCGAAAAGTTCGGAAGGTAAAGTAAAAGCGAAAAGCTCTCCAAGTGAAAATAAGCTGAAAAATAAGCAAACAGAAATTCCAGTCGAGAAACTATCCAATTTATTTCAGGAACAAAATAATGAAGTCATCTGCCCAAAACCCAATCATGCGTCAACTGAAGCTGATGGAGGCTCAATTGACCCAGATTCAGTGCCAACTGATTAAAGCCACTGTGTTGAATTGGTGGCAAATCGTTTTGCCTGACGGACAGAAGATTGCGATCGAGCACGCGGGCGGCGGACACTGGATTTTTCGGGCTAACGGCCTTGAAAAATCGCATCCTGAAGTGCGGCTAGCGGTGTTAAGGGCGATCGCCGAAGGCTGTCGCCGATAAGCTACGATTAAGGACACGGCGTTGTGTCGTGTCCCTACTGGGTGATGGGAGTTGTCATGATTTGCGGATGTTGGGGCGATACCTTCGGTCTCCTTCGCTTACGCGATTAGTATCGAGATTGGTTAAAAGTGCTATCCACCAATCACCGGACATAACAGGACAACCAGTACCTAAAGGTGAAGAGATAGCCAGCCTCAGTTACAACTACGTTTTGAGGGTGATGACACC
>NZ_JAEQCT010000069.1:0-29876 GCF_020738205.1 Microcoleus sp. PH2017_24_DOB_U_A | reverse complement strand
AATGGGATAGAGAGCTGCGTAGTTCAGCCAAGGCGGGTCAATCCGCTCGAAGTGAAAGCGAAAGGGGAGGGACTGGAAGCCTCCCATGTCATGTAATAGGTGACTATACTTTTACCAGCTATCAGGTAAAATGTGAAATCGTTCCAAAAGCTTAAAATCAAAAATCTAAAATACACATATGGCTAGAACACCCAGCGAATATTCCGTGCACCTGCTGCTTGATGGCGGCCACCGCGAAGAAATCCGTTTTTCAACTCTGGCAGATTTTCAACAGTGGTATAAAACCCTGGTTCCCAAACAAGATTCGTCAGAATTTGTCAATGTCCCGATCAAAAATATTCAAGGCGAATACATGGTAGTTCGCCCTTCCAGTATTCTCGCAATTCGCGTAGAACCGCTGTTTAGTTCTAGTCTCGAACGATACGATGAATAATCGACTAGGAAAGTTATCAATTGATTAGGGAAATTTAGAAGTTGAGCAAGATTTTTCGTTATCAGCTATTGGCGATCGCCTGTTGTGTTTTAGCGATCGCATTTTCTGTTCCCGCGATCGCAATTCCGGCGCTGCAACAAATTAGTGTAAGTCAATTACAACCGAGTGAGGTGGAGTCGATCGCCTTTGACGCTCAAATCTGGGGCGAAAATGGCAAGCCGGGGGATAAACAATTGCTGTTAAAGTCGATCGACTACAGCCTCGGTTATCTTAACTCCCAAGCTGCTGCTAGTGCTTACAGTCGCTATCGAGTCTCAGGTATTACGCGCGATCGAGTTCGGCGATCGCTCGATCGATTCCGCCAATTAGTTGTCAGTTCTACAACTCCAACACAACTCCAGGAATCTGTCAAGCGGGAGTTTGTGTTTTATAAGTCGATCGGCAAAGACAACAAAGGAACAGTAGCATTTACAGGTTATTTCGAGCCGACTTACCAAGCCTCTCGCACCCCTAATTCCGAATACCGTTATCCCCTGTACAAGGCACCGCCAAACCTCGGTTCTTGGCGCAAACCTCACCCAACTAGATTGGAATTGGAAGGTGCGGATGCTTTGCAGGGAAGCAAAGGATTGTTGCGGGGATTGGAATTAGTCTGGTTGCGCGATCGCTTCCAAGCATTTCTCGTCCACGTCCAAGGTTCGGCGAAGTTGCAGTTAGCAGACGGCGGCGTGATGACAGTGGGTTTCGCGGGGAAAACCAGTCAGAGTTATACAGGTGTCGGGCGAGAATTAGTTAAGGACGGCAAGTTTACTTTAGAACAGCTAACATTGCCGAAACTCAACGAATATTTTAGCAAGTTTCCGGCAGATATGGACAAGTATTTGCCGAAGAATCAAAGCTTTGTCTTCTTTCAGGATACTAAAGGTGCACCTGCTACCGGCAGCATTGGAGTGCCCGTAACTGCCGAAAGGTCGATCGCCACTGATAAAGTGTTAATGCCTCCCGGCGCCCTAGCATTAATTAGCACGAAACTGCCCTATCCCAATGCGGCGGGGAAACTCGAACAAAATGCCGTTAATCGGTTTGTTTTGGATCAAGATACGGGCGGTGCAATTAAAGGCGCGGGGAGAGTTGACGTATTTATGGGCACGGGGAACCTGGCGGGCGATCGGGCGGGTTATATCAACTCGACTGGAGAACTGTATTATCCGCTATTAAAGTAGAAAGCGAGTGGCCAGAAACCGGGTTTTTACGAAAAATATTCGCCATCATCGATAGATTAGGAAAAAACCCGGTTTCTTTGATTTTCACGAGTGGCCAGAAACCGGGTTTTTACGAAAAATATTCGCCATCATCGATAGATCAGGAAAAAACCCGGTTTCTTTGATTTTCATGAGTACCCAGCAAACCAGACTAAAATAGAAACAACCCCACCCATCCCAACCCGAAAAATGCTAAACAAAATTTGGCAATTCCTCAAACAACTAATCCAGCGCCTATTGGGAACCACACCCCCACCTGCGCCGCCGCCACCCCGCCCCACCCTAACTGACGCGGAATACGAGTCGAAATTCATGGAAATCCTGGAAGGGGTGAATGTCGGCTGGAGTCGAGGGGATGTAGCGGGTTTCTTAATCGCCAAACGCCTGAGAGATAGTGAATTGGCGGCTTGGTTGCGACGGTTTGGGACTGGATTGTTTGAGGGCGAATATGATGACACAGCCCCTACAGATGCGGTGGCTTCGCTTCAGGAATTGGCGCGCAGGCTGGAATTGTTGGGTAGAATTCGCAGCGGGGAATTGTCGGAGGTGGCGGGGGATATTGGGCGGGAGATTTTGACGCGATTTCCGCTGCCGGTGGTTGAGGATGATGCTGGTGGGTATGGGAATGTGATTGAGGCGGTGTTTGTTGGGGATGGTTTGGGTGTTTCTGGGGATGGGAATCGCAGGGATGCGGAGGGTGCGTAGGATTTATATAGCAGGCTAAGAATTTAATAGACTCAGAGCGATCGGCATGATATTCTTAGCAATTAAGCGCCGCATCCGTCGCTAATTTTCACACACTCAAATAAGACGAAAGAGGACTGAAGTCCTCACTACAAACTTAAATCGTAATGGCACAAGTAATCGGCATTGACTTAGGCGGCACCGCAATTAAACTCGGCAGATTTAGCGCAGACGGCGTTTGTCACCAATCCTTAACAGTCCCAACTCCTCAACCCGCTACTCCAGAAGCCGTTTTAGCCGCCATCGCAGATGCTATTTTACAACTGAATCCACAAGAAAATGCTGTATGTGCGATCGGCATTGGCACACCAGGCCCAGCAGACGCAGCAGGCAGAATAGCCCGAGTCGCAATCAACCTCAAAAACTGGCACAACGTCCCCCTAGCTGACTGGTTGGAAGCCAAAACCGGATTGCCGACAATATTAGCAAATGATGCCAATTGTGCCGGATTGGGAGAAGCTTGGTTAGGGGCAGGAAAGCACTTTAAAAACCTGATTTTACTGACATTAGGAACAGGAGTCGGCGGTGCAGTTATCCTAGATGGCAAACTATTTTCAGGCCATCTAGGTGCAGCCGGAGAATTAGGATTAATTTCGATTAATCCCGACGGCCCAGAGTGTAATAGTGGCAATCACGGTTCTTTAGAACAGTACATTTCCGTGCTAGCAATTCGTCGCGATACTGGCTTGGAACCGCTAGAATTAGCCAATTTAGCTAAGTCTGGAGATGCTAAAGCTTTAGAATTTTGGAGAAATTATGGTCGCTATCTCGGTATCGGCTTAGCAAGTCTAATTTATATTTTAACACCAGAAGCTATTATTATCGGTGGCGGAATTAGTGCAGGTGCCGAGTTTTTCTTGCCAGCAGTTCAAACGGAAATTGAGCGGCGCGTGCTGCCGAGTTCTCGGGAAGGTTTGCAGTTATTGGTTGCTGAATTGGGCAATCAAGCAGGTATGGTAGGCGCTGCAAAATTAGCTTGGCAAATCGCTCTTATGACAGTTGACAGTTGACAGTTGACAGTTGACAGTTAGTTGTAGGGGCAGTGCCCCCGTGCCTGCCCTCTTAGCTGACAGTTGACCAATGACTAATGACTAATGACTGATGACCAATGACTAACGACTAATAACTTCTTCATGGCAGAGAGTGCCCAGTTATATTTTTAATATATTCCTGAATTTTTAGATAAGTGTCCGAGTTGCCTTCGCGCATGATAATAATATTAGTAGCGCTGTCAGGCAGGTAAAAGCTGATTAAGCGACCGTTCTGTTCGCTAGCAAAAGAGCTAATTCGACTCAGATCGATCGCAAATTCTTTGCGCTCGTAATTAATTTTAATCCAGGAACCTTTAGAATTGCGATCGACCGTTTTTTTGATGTATTCGAGAATTTGCTTGTAAGCCTCATAATTCCCTTGGGGATTGAGAATAATCGGCAGACTGCTATTCGGCAGCCAAAATGTAATACGCTTGTTATCCGGTTCGCTAGAAAAAGCACTAATAGTGTCAAGGTCAATTATGTATGTATTTTTCTCATAAGTAATTTTGCTCCAGTAAGCCACAACACAAAACCTCCTCAAACCTGCGTTTCCTGGTATTTTAGGATAGTTTGACAACTCATACAATTTTAGATTTTAGATTTTAGATTTTAGATTTTAGAATTGGGAATGACAGATGACTATCGGGGTTTGGATCTTACCTACAGTTGCATTCTTTTGTAAAACTGGTATCACCCTGGAAATCTTAGCTAAAAAGTTAAGTAAAAATTATCAGCATTTTTACCTTCTGCCTTTTGCCTCCCGAAGGCTACACTGGCAGACAAGTCTGCCTTCAGCCTTAGGATATTAGCCGCCCAGCCCTATACGGCGGGCTGGGGGTAAGGTTTTTCAGTAGTTGAGAATGCTCCCCGATATCCTGTCTGGTAAATGCAACCCGAATCAAATCCTATTGTTGGGTTGGGCGGGTTTTCTACAGATATTGTCTGCCCGATTTGAATATTGCGTGCTCTGGCCCGCCCTACAGACATCCAATATATCAAAACTAATCGATCGCAGATAAGATGAGATCAGGCTCCTGCAAGTTTCCCTGCTACTAAGTCGCGGGCCTCAGCTTCTAAAACATCCTGCTTTCCCTGAGAGCTCGCTGCCTGGATAAACCCCTGAAACAAAGGGTGAGGGGAACTAGGCCTAGATTGGAATTCGGGGTGAAATTGACTGGCGATGAAAAAGGGATGGTTGGGCAATTCGATCATTTCTACGAGTCGGCCGTCGGGAGATGTGCCGGATACTACATAGCCTGATTCTAAGAAAAGATTGCGGTAGGCATTGTTGAACTCGTATCGGTGGCGATGCCGCTCGTAAATCACTTCTTTTTGATACAGTTTGAAAGCGAGGGTGTCCGGGTTTACACGGCACGGATACAAACCCAGTCGCATCGTACCGCCCAAATCGATTACATCTTGCTGTTCTGGCAATAAATTAATTACTGCATTTGCTGTATCCGGGTTGAATTCAGCGCTGTTGGCATCCTGTAGTTGGGCGGTGTTGCGCGCCCATTCGATCACAGCACACTGCATCCCCAAACACAATCCCAAAAATGGTATTTTATGGTGTTTGGCATATTGAATCGCAGCTATTTTGCCGTCAACTCCCCGAATCCCAAAACCTCCGGGCACAACAATGCCGTTGATATTTTGGAGATAGTTTTCGATGTTTCCCGATTCTAAATCTTCTGAGTTGATCCAGTGCAAATTTAGGTCGCAGCCGATCGAGATTGCCGCGTGCCGCAAAGCTTCCACCACCGAAAGATAAGCATCGTTCAACCGCACGTATTTGCCAACCAAAGCAATCTCAATCTTGTGGCTGGGGCTATACAGCCGTTTGACTAAGGTTTGCCACTGAGTCAAATCGGGTGGCCGCTGTTCGAGTTGCAGCAAATTGATGGTTTGTTCCGCCAAACCTTCCTGTTCCATCATCAGCGGTACTTCGTAGATACTTTTGGCATCTTGAGCTGTGATGACGCATTCTTCGGGTACGTTGCAGAATTCCGACAATTTTTGTTTGAGGCCCAGAGGTAAAGGTCGATCGCACCTACAGACTAAAATATCTGGTTGAATGCCTATAGACCGCAACTCCTTAACCGAGTGCTGAGTCGGTTTAGTCTTCATCTCTCCAGCCGACGGAATCCAAGGTATCAGCGTCACGTGCATATACACAACATTTTGCCGTCCGACAGCCTTGCGAAACTGGCGAATTGCTTCCAAAAACGGTAAAGATTCAATATCTCCCACGGTGCCGCCGATTTCCGTAATCACCACGTCAGGATTAGTATTTTTTGCTACCCGAAAAATACGCTCTTTAATCTCGTTAGTGATGTGGGGAATCACCTGCACCGTGCTCCCTTGATACTCGCCGCGGCGTTCTTTATTGATCACCGCTTGATAAATGGCACCCGTGGTGACACTGTTCAGGCGAGACATGGAAGTATCGGTAAAACGCTCGTAGTGCCCCAAATCCAGGTCAGTTTCCGCACCGTCTTCGGTGACGAATACTTCTCCGTGCTGAAACGGGCTGAGAGTACCAGGGTCAACGTTAATATAGGGGTCTAGCTTCAAAATCGAGACTGAGTAGTCCCTGGACTTCAATAGGCGACCGAGGGAAGAAGCGACAATTCCCTTGCCGATACTGGAAACCACGCCGCCGGTCACAAACACAAATTTGGTCATAGATTTTCGACTTTAGATCTTTCTAGTTAAGAAGGTAACACTCAAATCTAAGAGCTAAAATCCAAAATTGTCCAGCAGGGTTTGAGCCTTTCTCAACTACGGGTGCGGATACGACGAGTCGCCCATTAGCTGAATCGGGCGGTTGGCATGGGTTTGGAGTGCGATCGCCCATTTCCCAACTGTTGATTGTTCCTGAGTTCGCTGTTAGAGACCAAGGGCGAACCAGAAACCAAGGCTTCTTTTATCTCGATCGAGAATATGTCTGCAACTTAGCCATCAAATCTGACACACTGGTCAAATCTAAAACTGCTTCTCCTAAATTCTCTAATTGTTCAGCGGATAACTGACTGATGCGAGTTTGGATCTCCGGCGACAGCGGGCAGACACGGCGCTCCAACAGCGACACAACTAACTGCTGTAACTGCTGCTTTCCTTGTTCGATACCTTGTTCGATACCTTGTTCGATACCTTGTCTGATGCCTTGTTCGATGCCGATTCTGGTCGCTTTGGTAATTGCACCGCGCTGGTCTTGAATGAAAATTTCTCGCCTTTCTAAATCTTCCAATTCATCAGGATCTAGATTGGCTTCATTGGCAATTCCAAAAGCTTTGCGGAGTTCCGGTACATTCCCCAACTCTTCCGGGACAGACCTTAACGTCCGAGCCGTTTTCATGAAATATATCCACTTGTCAGTCAGTGTCTCTAATTCTTCTAATGTTTTGTTAAATTTTGGTAATTCAACAAAAACAAATTCTAACTCTTCGGCTAAATAATCGATTCGATTGTTTTTCTCTTTGATACAAAACCGCGAAATTACTGTTTCGAGATGCTCAAACATTTGGAAATCGGTAATTGTCAGGGCAATTACTGGATTCAATAAATCATAGTTTTCTCCACTTTTTAATTGAACTGAGTAAGCTTTAGTAGCATTATACAGAATCCGCTTTTCAAAGGATTCTACGTTCAATACCTGCATTTCAATTATCACTGTTTTGCTGCCACCAATTTTAGCTTTGACATCCAAATAAGTATTCTTTACTCCTTTGATTTTGGGAGCCAAATAAGGGTCAAGAATTTCTAAGTCTTCGATGACGGGATTTGATTCATATAGAATTGCATTTAAGAAGCTAATCAAAATGTCTTTGCTGTCAGCAGAGCCGAAGATTTTCTTAAAGGCAAAGTCAGTTTTGGGATTAATGAAACTCATGGTATTTTATTTTTACTAGAGACTGAGAGGTTGAGGTTACAGTTATTTAAGTATCTAACTATTATACAATCTTTTAGGTTGGGTTCGCCCTGCGATCGCCCGAAACAACCTCAATACCGATGCCAGTCCCAGTCTGCCCCTGTGGAGTCAATTATAAAATCTTTAATCTAAAATCTCAAATCCCGTTCAGTCATTTTTCCCAAACAGCTAACCCAGGAACGTTTCGCCAATGGTAAAGTCATGGTAGGTAGAGCACCTCAAGTCTGATAAAAAAATTGCTATGAAGTTTGTCTGCGTTCTATCCCCTCAACAGTGGCTTTCTGGTGGTATCGCATTGATCGCAGCGATCCTCTTCGAGGGCTTCGCTAACGAGTGCGGTGCTATTCTCGCTCCCCATGCGGCGCGGGCAAACACTCCTGGGCAAAATCATTCGTCTCTGTCGCCGAAAATCCTCGCTAGTAACGATGTTAGTTGTAAGGGCGCGCGATCGCCCGAAACTCGCTGTCGTGTCGGCGGTTTGTTCGTCAAAACTCAAAATACAGCCACAGAAGAAGTCTTTACTCTCAAGCAGACTGAAGTTAAAGCTAAAGTTGCCGGCAATATCTCCCGCGTCGAAGTTGTTCAGAAGTTTGAAAATCCTTTTCCCGAATCTTTAGAAGCTGTTTATGTATTTCCCCTCCCCGATGAAGCGGCGGTGGATGATATGGAAATTAAAATTGGCGATCGCATTATTAAAGCTGATATCAAACGCCGCGATGAAGCTTTGGAAATTTACCAAAAAGCTCGCCAACAAGGTAGGACTGCGGGTTTGTTGGAACAAGAACGCGATAATATTTTTACTCAGTCTCTGGCTAATATCAAACCCGGAGAAAAGATTGAAGTGACGATTCGCTACACCGAGAGTCTCAAATTTGCCGGGGGCGATTACGAATTTGTGTTTCCCACTGTGGTAGGCCCGCGCTATATTTCGCAAAATACCAGCGATGCCGATCGCATAAACTCGCCTCTCTTGCCTCCGGGTACGCGATCGGGTCGCGATATCGCTGTTTCCGTAGAAATCGATGCCGGAGTTGCGATCGGCGATGTCCGCTCTACTTCCCATCAAATTACCACCGAACGCAATGGCAATATTGTGCGCGTTCAACTCGCCAATTATGACAAAATTCCTAACAAAGATTTAATTCTCCGGTATCGAGTATCAGGGGAAAATACTCGCGCTACAGTCTTGAGTCAAGCCGACCAACGGGGCGGTCATTTTGCGACTTATTTGATTCCGGCATTAAACTACAAAACTAATGAAATTGTACCAAAAGATGTCGTGTTTCTGATGGATACTTCCGGTTCTCAACAGGGCGAACCGCTAGCAAAATCTAAAGAGTTGATGCGCCGCTTCATTCAAGGACTCAATCCCAAGGATACTTTTACTATTATTGATTTTGCCAACACGGCGCAAGCGCTGTCCGCTACTCCTTTAGCGAATACTGCCCAAAATCGACAAAGCGCAATTAATTATATCGATCGGTTGCAAGCTAACGGCGGCACAGAACTGCTGAACGGCATTCAAGCCGTAATGAAGTTTCCGGCTGCACCAACCGAAAGGCTGCGGAGTATTGTACTAATTACTGACGGTTATATTGGCAATGAAAAAGAAGTTTTGGCTCTGGTGCAGCGGAGTATAAAACCGGGCAATCGACTTTACAGTTTTGGTGTCGGCAGTTCGGTGAATCGGTTTTTGCTCAACCGTTTAGCCCAAGTTGGTAGAGGCACGTCTCAAGTAATTCGTCAAGATGAACCTTCGGCGGAAGCTGCTGAAAAGTTTTTCCGTCAAATTAACAGTCCGGTATTGACTAATATTGAAATTAGTTGGGAAGGAATGGGCGAAAAACCGGAGATTTATCCGATCGCGCCCCCAGACTTATTTACCAGTCAGCCGCTGGTGTTGTTTGGCAAAAAGAGCGATCGAACTAACGGCCAACTCCGCATCCGCGGCACTCAAGCGGGCGGCAAAGCTTACGAGCAAATTTTACCTGTTAATTTTGCTCAATCTGGAGGGAGACAACGGGAGTCAACTTCAGCCGCAGCAATTGTTACAGATTTTGGCAATCCGGCGGTAGCTCAACTTTGGGGGCGATCGCGCATTAAAGATTTAATGAATCAAATGTTTGGTGGCGAGACTCCTTCTTTGGTGGAAGCTGTGACTAATACAGCTTTGGCTTATCGCTTGCTGTCGGAATACACGGCTTTTGTGGCTGTGAGCGAAGAAGTGCGAGTCGAACCTGATGGTGCTCGGCGCCGCGTGCAAGTGCCGGTGGAATTGCCGCAGGGTGTCAGCTATGAAGGTATTGTCCAGGCCGACGAGCGCGAGCAAACTAGAGGTGGCACTCGCAGCGCCAGCTCGACTCGCGGTGTTTCACCGCCAGTCCCAGCTCCTCTCCCGCGGCTAGCTCCTGACAGCCAACGATCGCGCCAGCAGCAGATTGCTGCTCGCTTGCAAGTAGTCAGCGCTCCCGGATTGGATGCTGGGGCGATCGCATCTCTGAATCAATACCTGCGATCTGTTAATCTCCCAGCGGCGGTTAGTGGCGAGACGGTATGGGATTTATCCGTACAAGACGGCCGTGTTGCGAAAGTGGCCATCGACACTCAAACCTCGACGCTGCAAGCAACAGACGCCCTTGAGAGTATCAAGGCAGCCTTGAATTCCTGGCAACCTCCCGCAGGATTCAAGGGCACGCTGAGGCTGAAATTGCGGATTAATGCCGATCGTTAAGGAATGACTATCTATGTCACGAAACATTAACTTTTAATTCAAAAGTACCGAAATGGCGATCGCCACCGAGAGAACAATATAAAATCTTTATTAAGAGATCGCGTTTGAACAGAAAGTGATGCTAACAGAAGTTATACAGTTTGATGCCAACGCTGAAACAGTCTAATTTTTGTAACAGTATAATTTCTGAAACAACCCTAAGAGTAAAGATTTCTCGATCGAACCCCCCCAATCAGAGAAGGTATCACGCCCTATGGAAGTTAGCGAACTGCTCAACAATTACGAAAAAGGACAAAGAGACTTTGCTGGAGCCGATCTGAGCGGGGCAAACCTCAGCGGAGCAATCTTAATCGGAGTCAACCTTTCGCGCGCTAATCTTTCAGGAGCGAACCTCAGCAGAGCGTTTCTCACCAAAGCAACCCTCAAAGGCGCACTGATGCAAAGAACAAATCTGAGTTTTGCCAAAATGGGCGAAACCAAACTCTCAGGCGCAGATTTGACAAAAGCTAATTTGAGCGGAGCTTTTTTGGTCAAAGCAAAAATGCCCAGGGTAAAGTTAAGCGGCGCAACTTTAACCGGCGCCAACCTGCGGAGTGCTGTGTTGTGGAATGCCAATTTGTGCAGCGCCGACTTGCAATTAGTTAACTTGCTGGGCGCGAACCTCACCGGAGCTAATTTTAAATGGGCAAACCTTTACGGTGCCAAGCTCAACAGTGCAAAACTTTTTGGTGCTCAATTAACTGGAGTCAGCCTGCGGCGAGCGCAGTTGACAGGCGTGAATCTCTGTGGTGCAGATTTGAGCGGAGTCAACGTCAGCGAAGCTAAATTGATGGGAGCTAATTTGGAAGGCTCGAATTTGGCGGGAGCGAATTTCAGCGCGGCTCAGTTGCGGGGAGTGAAGTTGGCGGGAGCAAACTTAACCGGCGCTAAGTTTAGGGGAAGTTGTTTGAAAGGGGCAAATTTGAATTGGGCAAAGCTGTGTCAAGCAGATTTGATGGCGGCCGATTTGAGCGAGGCGACGTTAATAGGAGCTAATTTAGATAATGCTTTGTTGGCGGGAGCTATTTTGCCGGAATCTACTAGGCGCTACTTTTCCTTAGCTGGGGCGTGCAAAGTCAATTCTTGGGAAGTTACGGAAGTTAAGAATGGGTGATTGTTCAGTTGACAGTTGACAGTTGACAGTTGACAGTTGACAGATGAAGGCGACCTCTACCTCTAAGGAAGAGGATTGGGGTAATGAATTATCTTCTTTTATCTTTTAATTTATCCTGATCGGGGAGAGGCTTTAAACCATTTTTTTATGGTAATTTGTAATTTGTAATCGGTAATTTGTAATTTGTAATATCAAATCTGTTAACATCTGATCTAAAATCCTTATGAGTGTTAATTTTGGGGTGGTGCTGGTAACTGCTGAATCGGAGGCGGAGGCGGAAAATATCGCTAAATCTCTAGTTGAACACAGGCTGGCTGCTTGTGTAAGTTTGTCTCCGATTCGCTCTATTTATACTTGGCAAGGCGAGATTCATTCGGAATCGGAGTGGCAGTTGGTGATTAAAACAGATTTGGCTAAATTTGAGGCTTTAAAAATAAAAGTTCAGGAACTCCATTCCTATGAAGTTCCCGAAATTATTGCGATTCCCATTATTGCTGCCAGTGAGGCTTATCTCGATTGGATTGCACAATCTTTAGGTTCGTAGCGAGGACGAAGACTCCTAATTTATCCACGCATCAAGACGGACTGAAGTCCGCACTACAAACGAAAAAATAAAGGTTCGTAGTCAGGACTTTAGTCGTTGATTATCCACGCATCAAGACGGACTGAAGTCCGCACTACAAACGAAAAAACAAAGGTTCGTAGTGAGGACTTTAGTCCTGCATTATCCACGCAGCACAAAAACGGACTGAAGGGGAGCATCTCATTTTTGCAAAAAGCATTTTTTTTACAGTGCGAGCGTCCCCTTTTTTTACAGTGCGAGCGTCCCCTTTTTTTACAGTGCGAGCGTCCCCTTTTTTTACAGTGCGAGCGTCCCCGCTCGCGTGCTTTGTATAGCACGCGAGCGGGGACGCTCGCACTACAAATGCAAAACTGAAATGCTCCCGACTGAAGTCCTTACTACAAACGATCGCAAACCTACTAATTTTGACTGCTAGGGCCAATGACGCCGACTTTGTGGCGAAAACTTAGTTCGCCGCCGAACCAGCCTGTAACGCCCAGCAAACTTGCAACGACGATCGACAAAGCTAAACCTGTAAAGACGATCGGCTCAGCCGGATTTCCTTGTCGCAACACCAGGTTAATCAGCGAAAGTACCATAGCCGCCACATTCCCGCCCATGTGCAACCAGCCGGCACTGCGATCGCGCACTCTTTTAATTCTTGCAAAATCTAAAAAGCCCGTGATTGCGGCCAAAATCCCCGCAGCAAAACCTGCACCAATTAGCCAAACCGAAGCTCTTGCCCAAAACGGATCGCTTGTCAGCCAATAACCGATATCCGTGCCCGCGGCCCCGACTAAAAAGGCTACCGGAAAAGTGACGATTACGGGGTGAAGGGGATGGCCTGCAACTGAAACTGTACTGGTAATGCCGGCATCGCGATACTCTCTGTCGTCACTTTCTAGAATCGGTGGAACATTCGGAAAGGGCGTACTATTTCTTTGATTTGTTTCCATGATTTCTACCGATAAATTTTGTACAAACCAGTTTTTATTGGATTGAACTTAATCCCAAATGCGATCGCCATTTTCGTCAACACGCGCCTGCCGAATTACGTCAGAAATTTCCTCAGCGTCTTTGACGTGGTGCAAAGCTTTCTTTTCCCCGTCCGGTTCATCTACGATGAAATAAGTGGGAACTGTAACTGTATCTCCCGTGATGTCTGGCACGTGGTCAACTGCTAATTGCTGAGCTTTTTCTTCGATGCTTTGCGGTTCGTCGGAAATGCGATCGCCCGGATTGACAGTGCGGCGCATATCTTTGCCCGGTTTGTCGATACTCATAAAACCTCTCTGGTGTTTCTAATTTTTGCTGCTTCTAATTGCTACTATTGAACGAAAAATCTCCGGTTGCGAGCATCTCCCAAGGGGTGGAAGTTTCTGTTAGGGCGATCGCACCTCAGCTCTTTCTGTAGGTAGATCATTTTTTCAACTAGGGAAACGGCAATGCGGTGTCCTCATCCCCGCACCGGACACGGCAATGCCCTGTCCCTACTTATCAAGAAATTGCTATAAAATCGAAGAATTCGTGAATCCTTCCCTGTGAATTGCCCATGATGAAAACTTACGACTGGATTGTTGTCGGCGGCGGGATTACTGGTACAGCGCTGAGTTACGAACTCGCAAAAAAAGGTTTTGCTGTGTTGCTTTTAGAACGAGATGCTACCATGCAAAATGCTACTCGTTTTAGTTACGGCGGCTTGGCTTATTGGTCGGGTACGACTGATTTAACTCGGCAATTGTGTGCAGAAGGTATCGAACGTCACCGCAATTTATCGGCGGAATTAGATAGCAATACGGAGTTTCGCGAGTTGGATTTGTTGCTGACAATTGATGCGGGAGTTGAGCCAGAAAAAGTCGCGGCTAATTACGCACACTTTGCGATTCCTCCCCAGCTTGTGAGCGTTACAGAAGCTGGCGAGTTGGAACCTTTGCTGAACAAAAGTGCGATCGCCGGAGCTCTAACTGTCCGTCACGGTCACATTTCGCCGAATGCCACAAATCAAGCTTATTGTCAAGGGTTTTTGCGGCTGGGAGGAACTAGAGAAATTGCGGAAGTAACTGGTTTAATAGCAGAAGGAAATCGGATTTCGGGTGTCAAGACGGTAGGCGAAAGTTATGCCTGTAAAAATGCGGTAATTTGTGCTGGAGGTTGGAGTCGTAGTTTGCTAAAAACGGCGGGTATTTCTGTGGGAGTTTATTTTAGTCGTGCTGAGATTTTGGAGACGGCACCTGTGGATTTGAAACTCAGGACTTTGGTGATGCCCGCACTATTAAAACGTTTTGAATTGGAAGCACAATCGAGTAAAATTGAGGTAGATTTTCTTTGGGACGAACCGGGTAAGGAGTTGTTACCGCCGATTTTAGATTCGGGTGCAATTCAATTTAATGACGGGAGTTTGCGGATCGGCCAATTGTCTCGCACTTTGAGCGATTTGAACGCGAAAGTCGATCGCAAAACCAGCGAAACCGCAATTCGTGCAGGTATCGGCAAGGTTTTGCCAGATGCGGCAGATTTACCGGCAACTTGGCACGATTGTATTGTGGCATTTAGCGCTGATAGGTTTCCCGTAGTGGGGGAAATTCGCGATCGCCCTGGATTGCACGTTTTTTCTGGTTTGAGCAATCCGTTGGCGATCGTACCTGCTTTGGCTGAGCGATTTGCTAATAGGGCGGCGGAAGAAAAAGATTGGGCGATCGAGATTTTATCTCCGGATAGATTTGCTGAAAAATGACCGCCATCAACCTGTTTGTAGTGAGGACTTTAGTCCTCATAAAAATCAGAGGACTAAAGTCCTCACTACAAACCAATTTAATTGTGGGTAATTGACCGGACATAATATGACTAATGACCAATAACTAAAAAAGGCAGCGCCACAATAAATGTAGTACCTTTACCGATCGCACTTTCCACACTTATTGTACCGCCATGCAGGTCAACTATGTGTTTGACAATGCAGAGTCCCAAACCCGAACCTTTAATCTTGCCTACATTCGCACCTCGTTCAAACTGCTGAAAGAGTTTTTCTTCATATCCCGCTGTCATCCCAATTCCCTCATCTCGAACGCAAAATATTATTTGCTGGTTTTCGCAGCTTAATTCTAAACTAATAGAACCGCCATTGGGAGAATATTTTATAGCGTTTGAAAGCAAATTAGTCAGCAATTGGTGCAGCAGTTTTGTGTCAAGATTGGCGTGGAGTGGCTCTGTTTGGGCGAGGAAAGTTACAAGGTGTTTGTCGGTGACTATCGGTTGCAGTTCTTCTAAAATAGATGTGCAGAACTCTGTCACATTTAGCTCATTTAAATTCAAGGAAAGTTTGCCTGCTTCTGCTTTGCTGAGCATTAAAATATCGTCCAGCAATTCACTCATATTGCTGACGGCTTTTTTAATGCGATTGACATTTTTATTTGTTGTTCCTGGCGATATTTTCAAATCGCTATCTTCCAGCATTTCAGCCGAGAGCTGTATGGTAGTCAAAGGAGTGTTTAAATCGTGGTATGCCATTGAAACAAATCGCGTTCTATTTTCGCTTTTCGCTGCTGCTAGTGCCATGAGTTTTTGCATTTCAACGGCTTCTTGATGTTTACTCAGCGCTATCTTGATGGTAGCGTGCATTTCTCTTTCTTTAAACGGTTTGAGGAGGTAGCCATAAGAACCAGTATTTTCTGCTCGCTGCAAAGTTTCATCGTCGGCATAAGCAGTTGTATAGATAATGGGGATATCTAATTGTTGATGAATTATTGCTGCTGTTGCTATGCCGTCAATCTCGCCTTTGATTACTATATCCATTAAAATTAAATCTGGTTTGAGTTCGCCTGCGCGATGGATGGCATCGGCTCCTGAAGAAACAACATCGGCGATTTTATATCCAAATTTTTCTAATCTTTGAGATAAGTTCTTAGCGATCAATAGCTCGTCTTCTACAATTAAAATATTAATATTATTAATTTTTTGCTCTGGAAAATTCATGATTTTAGAACCTTTGCGAGTAAATTAACTCGTTAAATACTAAGTGAAAGGCTGTGCCGATTTCTCTTGACATTTCGATGGTTCCTTCTAACTGCTCGGTTAAAGTACAGACAACTTGAAAGCCCATCGAGTTAGTTTTCCTAAAATCTATGTTTTCAGGAAAGCCAATCCCGTTGTCCTTAACGAAGAGGTGGATTTCCCGATCGCCAGTCTGATAGCATTGTACACTAACTGTACCGCTCGTATCGTGAGGAAAAGCGTGTTTCAGGGTATTTGAAACCAATTCATTAGCAATTAAGCCGCAGGGAGTAGCAGTCTCAATATTTAGGGAGATTTGTTCAGCTAATACCTGCAACTGAATGCGGTTGTCACTTATATTGTAAGACTGAAACAAGTTACTGACCAAATCTTCTAGATATTCGCCAAAATTAATTTTTGCCAGGTTAGTCGATCGGTACAGTTTCTCGTGAATCAGAGCCATAGAGTACAGGCGGTTCTGACTTTCTTCAAACATTTTGGCTATTTGGGGGTCGGCAACCGTGTTAGATTGCAATTCTAACAGGCTGGCAACTACGCAGAGGTTGTTTTTAACGCGGTGGTGAATCTCTTTGAGCAAAATCTCTTTCTCTTTGAGGGAGTTTTTCAAATTTGCCTCCGCTTGGAAGCGATCGCTCAGTTCAGCTTGCAGTTGCTGGTAAAGTAGAGATTGCTGAATGGCGATCGCCAATTGATTCACCAACTGCTGAAATAAATTCATTTCCCATTCTTGCCACTCCCGGGGCCCATCGCACTGGTGCGCGATTAGCAATCCCCAAAGTTGGCTGTGCTGAATAATTGGGACTGCTAACTTAGCCCTAACTTCAATTTGTTGCAGAAATTCCATCATACAAGGTGTAATGGAGGGGTCATCTAGTTCGGAAATTGCACAAATTCGTCCTTGCAAATAAAGCTGATAACATTCAGCAGGAAAAACCTCTCGGCCAAAAAATCTATCTATCAGCCGACTGCATCCTTCTACCACCGCTTCAGCAATGACTCGGCCGCCAATTTCGGGTAAAATTTGATATACCAAAACTCGATCGACTAACAAGACTTGCTGGAGTTCGGCAACCGTGGTGTTAAGAATTTCCTCTAATTGCAAAGATTGGCGGACGCGACGGGCGATCGCCTCCACCAGCCGTTCTTGCTCAAACTGCTGCCGCAAAGCTATTTCAGCGCATTTAGAATTGCTGATATCGGCGGCGTAACCAATAATTTCGATCGGAATGCCCCTGCTGTCAACCAATAGTTTCAGTTCTGTCCGCAGCCAGCGATACATTCCATTTTTATGCAAAAAGCGGTACTCGTAAATGCAATTTTTACCCTCAGACAAAGCACAAAAATTTACTATAAATTGTGGCAGATCTTCAGCGTGAATCCTGCCCGACCAAAAGTTAGAATCTGCTAACACTTCTTGCGGCTCGTAGCCAACGATTGTCTGAACGTTGTCGCTGATGTAAGTAATACAAAATTTCCCCGCCGCAGCGGCAGTAAAAATTACCGCAGGATTAGAAGCAAGTAAAAATTGCAGGCGTTCTTTTAACTGCTGCAATTCCATTTCTGCTCGCTTGCGGTAACTGATATCTTCGATCGCCGCCATGCTGTAGAGAGGAAGGCCCTCGCCATCCCGAATCAGCGTCACCGTCATGTTTGCCCACATCAGCTCGCCATTTTTCTTAATCAGGCGTTTTTCCATTTGAAAGCGAGGAATATTGCCCTCGACCAACTGCTTGACTTGCTCGACATCTGCTGGTAAATCTTCCTGGTGGGTGACATCAGCGAAACTCATTACCGCCCAATCCTTATCGCTGTAGCCCAACATCTGGCGGTAAGCTTCATTCACCTCGATCGTGCGGTAATCGTGCACGCTTGCCAAACCGATCGCAATTGGAGCATCGTCAAACAAATTGCGAAACTTTTCCTCACTCTTTTGCAGTGCAGCTTCTGCCTGTTTGCGAGCAGTAATGTCTCGCGCTACCCACATCACCCGATCGACTCCCAGCGGCGAAATACTGCCATCAAACCAGATTAACTTGCCCTCAATTTCCATGCTGTATTCAACTCTGTGGGTTTGTCCAGATGCCAAGGTTTGGCGAATGTGGCCGAGGGCAAAATTAGCTTCGGCTTCTGGGAAGATTTCGGCGAGGGTTTTGCCTAGCACTTCATTAGCCCGTTTGTACAGCAATTGGGGAGGCGTGGGGGCGACTTTGAGGTAGCGGCCGCTGGCGTCGAAAACTAGCACGATATCCGTCATGCCATTAAACAGCGCCAGCAGTTCAGCTTCCGAGTTTTGCAGTTTTTCTGCGGTCAATTTGCGATCGGTAATGTCGGTGTCAGTCCCGATCAGTCGGTAGGTTTTGCCGTCGGGCGATCGAACCGCAGTCCCGCGGGCAAACATCCAGCAGTTGCTACCGTCTTTGCGGAGCATCCGGTGTTCGACTTCAAAAATTTCTGTCACACCCTCTAGATAAGCAGAGACTGCTCCCCCGACGGCAACTCGATCGTCCGGGTGAACCAGAGATCCCCAATGTTCCATGCAGTTGGGAATCTCTGCGTCTTGATAGCCCAACAAAGCTTTTAAAGACGGATCGACGTAGATTTCGTCGGTTTCCAAATTCCAGTCCCAAACCCCCACTTTGCCCGCCGATACTGCCAGTTCGTAAAATTTAGTGCGCTGCTGGACTCGCAGTTCTAACTCTGCATTGAGTTGCTGCAAAGCGATTTCTGCTTGTTTGCGATCGGTGACATCCCGACCGGCAGCTTGATACTCCACAATTTCTCCGTTTGCATCGAAGATAGCCCGATCGATCCACTGCTGCCAACGAATTTCCCCGCTCGGCAAAATTACTCGGTGTTCGCAAGTAAACACAGGCTTTTCCGCAGACAGAGAAGCATATTGTTCTTGAAAAATTTCTCGGTCTACTTCTGGGATCAGTGGCATAAAACTGTTACCGAGCAAGTCTTCTGGTTGCACGCCGAAATAGCGACAGTAAGCTTGATTGACAAATGTGAATTTGCCGTCGGGGAGGTAGCGGCAAATCAGTTCGCTTTGGTCTTGCACAATCGCCCGGTAGCGCGCCTCGCTCTCCCGCAGGGCATTTTCGGCGTTTTGTCGATCGCTGACTTGTTTTTCGATTTCTGACTTACTTTCTAAGAGTTCACACTGTTTTTGCTGAAGTTTGACAACTTCTTGCTGCAACATTTTAACGAGGCTGTAAATTTCTGGGTGAATCCTTTCTGCGGTGACTAAACCTACTGGCTGACCCCGTTCATCTACAATTGGCAAACAATCGATCGAGTATTGACAAAATAGCTTAAATGCGGTAAAAATATCTGTAAATTCTGATTCTTTTAAGACAACTAAATTCCGCGTCATGGCGCCGGAAACTTTCATTTCTTGCCATCCGTATGTGGTGGCTAAGTTCAGCAGATCTGCCAACCTTAGCAATCCGACTAGCTGATTTTCCTCGACCACTAAGATGCAACTAATTGATGCTGTTACCGTTTCGTTTGAGTGTGCAGGTGAATTCGGTAGCGGACAAGCGTCCATCGCCAGACGGATTAGGGCGATCGCATCTGGGAGGGAAGTTGAGGGCGAAACTGTCACAGGATGGCGATCGACAAATTCTAAGGGCGATCGTAAATTTACCGACAAATTAGCAAGTTCCATAAATCTTGGTCAAAAAGTATTCCTAACTAACTTTAGCAACACTTTTAGTCATCAGCTTGACGACTAATCACTGATGACTGATGACTGATGACTAATGACTGATGACTGCTGACTGCTGACTGCTGACTCCTGTTCGCGAGTTATATGAGTTGGGAGTATCTCAGTTTTCATTTATAGTGCTGTCCCCGCTCGCGTATTCTACAATACGCGAGCTCTTGCGTGCTCGCACTATAATAAAAAAATCCTTTTTACAAACATGAGATGCTGCCTATGAGTTCGCACTATGTCAACTGTCAACTGTCAACTGTCAACTGTCAACTGTCAACTGTCAACTGTCAACTGTCAACTGCCAACTTATTTTTTACCAACAAGCAGATAAGTTTTCATACCCCCTTTACCTTTAACTTCAATAGTTCCGCGCCCTTCCAGCAAATATTTGTCTTTCAATAAGTCATAAGTAGTTTCACTGACTTGAATCCGCCAAGGCAAACCATGAGATTCCATGCGGGAAGCGATATTTACCGTATCGCCCCACAAATCGTAAATAAACTTTTTGATGCCAATCACTCCGGCAACAACCGGGCCGCTGTGGATGCCGATGCGGATGCTAAAATATTTCTTATTCAGACCATTAAACCGAGCTATCTCTTTTTGCATATCTAGAGCCATTTGGGCGATCGCCTCTGCATGGTCTGCCCGAGGGTAGGGCAGCCCTCCTACCGCCATGTATGCGTCGCCGATGGTCTTGATTTTCTCTAGGCCGTGCTGCTCGCACAACATATCGAATCCTGAGAAAATCTTATTCAGGAGCTCCACGAGGTCGATCGGATTCATCACAGAAGACAAAGCTGTAAACCCCACAATATCAGCAAACAAAACAGTCACTTCGGGAAAATATTCAGCAATAGTCGTTTCGTTTTGTTTGAGTCGTTCTGCTATTGCCACGGGCAAGATATTTAACAACAGATTTTCCGATTTTTCTTGTTCTTCCCGCAGGGCATCTTCTGCTTGCTTGCGTTCCGTAATATCGTGGTAACTCCAGACTCTACCGATAATTTTATCTCCCAGCCGCTGCGGTTCCGAATGGCGTTCAAAAAATCTGCCGTCTTCAAATTCCAACAAGTCAAAACTTTCGGCTTCTGGCTGGTCGTAAAGCGATTCTATTCTCTCTTGGAATGCTTGCGGGTCTTTGAGTTGGTTCTGCACAAAGGCGATCGTTGTTGCGTCGTCTCGCAGCGCCATCACGTCGCTAGGTACCCCCCACATTTCCACAAATTCTCGATTGAAAGTAACTATTTTTCCGCTCCTATCAATAGCTAAAATACCGTCAGCAGTAGAATCAAAAGTTGCTTGCAGCAAGGAAGCAGATTTTGCTAGAGCATCTTCCGCCATCTTGCGAGCAGTAATGTCTCGCAAAATAGCGCGAATCGCTACTAAAGAACCTTCCAAAAACTTACAGTTTATGCTACCTTCCAGCAAAATTTGTTCGTGATTCTTAGTAATAAATATTATCTGAATAGAGTGGGGATAAAAAGTATTTTCATTGACAGCTTTTTTAGTAATAACTTGACATAATATCTCCATCGACTCTGGGGAACTGTTGGGATGAATGATATCAAAAACAGTCATTTGAGCAATTTCGGCTTCGCTGTAGCCCAGAGTTTCCCGCCAAGCCCGATTTACATACAAAAAATGACCGTCAGCTCCAATACTTTGAATTAAGTCAGTAGCATTTTCAAATAAGTCTCGTAATTGTTCTTCGCTTTCCCGCAAAGCTATTTCCGCTTGCTTGCGCTTAATAAATTGACCGAGTTGGCTGCCGATTGTTGCCATTGTCTGGAGCAATTCTTCATCCAAATACTGCACTTCGCGGCTAAAAAAAGTCATCACCCCCAACACAGAGCTTTCAGAATTTTCCTGCTCGTAGTCCCCCAAAATTGGGAAGCCAAAAGCTCCGTGCAGTCGTTCTTCTACGCCAATTTCTCTGCTAATAAAAATTTCGCTTTCTGTTACATCCGCAATCCACTGAGACGAACCGCTGCCCCAAATGAGACCCGACAATCCTTCCCCGAATCCACAGATCATTTGTTCGGCAGATTCGGCAAATTTGGGGATGGAAACTGAGCCTTTTGTCCAACAGGCGACGCACCGCAGCAAATTGGGGTCGGAAATCGCAGTTATTCTCTTACTTCCTAACAGCAGTTTTTCCCCAGCTTCCGGCGGCATCCAAAGTTCGGCAGTATCCCACCCCAAACTGTCGCAAATTGCGGGGAGAATTGCTTCTAGAGCTTTTTTGATTGTTTCGGATGTAGAGAGGATGTGAGTGGTGACGTACTGAGCTACTTTTCGCTTGCGGGCTCGCTGTCTGTATGTCATGTCGCGGCCGATGTACACAAAATCTTGGAGGGCCGTAGAAGTTGCAGAAAAACTTTTCATGTCACTTGGAATCGGTGTACAGGAAAAGGAAACTGTCAGCTTTTCTCCTGTTTTTGCGGTGCAAATTACTTCAGTATTAGTTTGAGATTGTTGAGGCGACTCTTGGCTGACTGCTTGCAAAGATGCGCCCTCAGCAGTAAGGGTGTCTATTTGCTGACCTACTAATTCCGATTCGCTATAACCGAACAAATCTTGAGCCGCTTGATTGACTTTTTTGATTTTTCCCGAGGCCGTTGTCACCAACAAAACTTCGGCCATGGAAGTAATAATTTTTTCAACATAATTATTAGTAGCGGCTAAGGTACTCAATAAAATATTCATTTCATTGGTAGCTTGGACTAGAGTTTGTTCCAAACCCATCCTGTCGGTTACGTCTTCAAAAAATACAATTAATCTCTGCTCGCTATCGTCATTGCTGAACTCGACGATATACATATCAAAATAAAGCCGCGAGCCATTTTCTAATACTCGCGTCATCGCTTTTAATTCAAAATTTGGCAACCGCCCTTCAAAAATATCGATTAAAATTTCTTCAGTTCCCAGGAATTCGGGAAAGGGAATGCGGACATCGTTTCCGGTAACTACTTCCTCGGGACAGTCGGCAAACCGCTGCACGTTGAGAGATGTCTCTGCGATAAGAAAGTCTTGATCCAGTGCTAGGTACTCCAAGTGGTGGGGAACCAACAATTTATTTAACAGGGTTGTCATGTTGGATTTTGTAGTGGTGAACGTGCCCTCAGTTCGTGATAGTCATTAGTCATTAGTCATTGGTCATTGGTCATTGGTCATTGGTCATTAGTCATTGCTCGATTTGATGAATCTGGCACCTTGAAGTTTTGTCTAAAGTTTTGGAATAGACCAGCCAAGGTCGCTTACGTGGCACGGTACCCATTTTTGGGCGGGTCATTCCCAAATCGGAAAATCGAAAAATGGAAAATGGAAAATCGTATTATAACGGTTCTCAAGCGTGGTGAGGTATGCCCTATGCCTATGCCCTATGCCCTATGCCCAATTCCCAATTCCCAAATCGTATTACCTCTGTTTTGCAAATGGAATTGTGACTACAAAGGTAGTGCCTAACCCTGTGTCGCTGGAAAATTCGATTTGACCTCCGTGCAGGTCTACACACTGTTTAACTATGGATAAACCCAGTCCTGTACCAGGTATTTTTCCGACATTTTGGGCCCGGTAATAAGATTCAAACAGTTGTTCTTGGTCTTCTATAGGAATGCCAATGCCCGCATCTTTTATTTTAAATATAGCTTCTGCACTATGATAATTTAATTGAAAATCAATATAGCTGTCGATCGGCGAATATTTTACAGCATTTGACAGCAAGTTTGTCAAGATGTGCCGCAGCAATTTGGCATCCAGTGCGGGCGAGTATTCTGTTGCCTCCGACTCCGGAGCGGTTTTTTTCCCAGGCGCAATAGATTTTCTGCAAACAAAATTAATTTTATGATTTTGTCCGTAGCTAATTTTTATTGATTCTACTAACTCGCTACAAAATTTTCGCAAGTCAAGTGGTGCGGGATTGAATTGGAGTTTTCCAGCTTCGGCGCTGCTGAGCAACCGCACGTCATCTAATAGCTGAGCCATGTGTTTAGATGCTGATTTAACGTGTTCGAGGTATTCTTGTTTTTCCGCTTGGGTAATTTCGTCCCCATATTCTTTGAGAATTTGAGTAGCAAATAATACTGTATTTAAAGGATTGCCGAATTCGTGAGCCAGCATCGAGAAAAAACGAGATTTAAGCTGTCTGAGTTCTTGCTCTTTTACCAGAGAGCGACGAATTTCCATGTCTTCTTGCTTGCGTTCTGTGATGTCTCTGCCGATATATATGAAATCATAAAGTCCGTCTAATTCTGTCTGAATTGCCGAGCAGGAAAATTCTACCCAAATTTCTTCTCCCGATTTAGTAGTGCAGACTACTTCCAATTCTCTGAGCAGCTCTTTTTGAGACAAAATATAGCGGTGGCGACCTTGGTAAAGCAATGTTTCTTCGACTACTATGATGGAGAGAGGCTGGTCGATTAATTCTGCTTCGCTGTACCCAAATAACCATTGTGCCGATTGATTGACTGTTTTGATAATTCCTAATGTTGTTGTCACCAACAAAGCATCGCCCATGGAGCGAATCACTTTATCTATATAATCTTTTGAAGCGGCTAAGGCGCTCAGCAAAAGATTAGCTTCATTCGCTCTCTGAATCAAGGATTGCTTCATCACCATTTTTTCGGTGGCATCTTCAATCAAAATTAGCAAATTACTTGCCATATCTTGTTCGTTTTCATGTTCTATCGCCAACATATCGAAGTATAAAGGGCGGTTGTTGTCGGCAAACCGAGCGATACCTTTGAGTTCAAAACTCGGCCGCCTTCCCATCACGATCGACATGAGGATATTTTCAATTCCAATCAGTTCGGGAAAACAGATGCGAGCATCTGTACCGGGGAGCGCGTCACCCGGAGTATCGGCATAATTCTGCACTTCGGCAGAGGTTTCCTGAATGATGAAATTGTGATTTACTATTAGATACTCTGTTTGTCGCGGACCCAGGAGCTTTCTAAAAAGGGGGTTCATACTGTTCGATAATTATTGGTGGACATATCCAGACACTCGTTCTTTTTTGAGTATGTTTTCAGGCATAGCTGTAACCATCTTTCCTGTGAACTGTTGTGCAATATTCCGGGTGTATCTCACTTGGGAAGAGGGCGAAGCATGACCGCATATAAGTTATTAGTTATAATCCCATATTGACTACGGTCATGCTTCGCCCCTACGGATATATTTGCTTGCATTGAGATGCACCCAATATTCCGGGAGCATCTCAGTTTTGCATTTACAGTGCTGTCCCCGCTCGCGTGCTTGTACAAGCACGCGAGCGGGGACAGCACTACCATAAAAAATGCTTCTTGCAAAACTGAGATGCTCCCAATGTTTTCTACTACTCGCTTGAGGAGCAGTGTGAACGGATAGCGCCGAAACACCGAAGCCTTGCCCGAATCTAAAAGTTTTCTGGCGTGACTGGGATGAACCGGATTCATCGGTTTTTTGTTGGCATCAATGAGAAAAACGTAGTTTGACATCTTCTGTCAGCCTTATTTCTAAGTAATGTTTGCCTCGGAAATGTTGAAAGAGCTTGTTGGGAGTGCAACACGCGGATCTGTATGTAATTAATCCGTTCCTTAATAGCAATCGACAGAGCTACAAACTGGCGTTCATCTGTAGGTGTCATGACTCAAACAACGTAGGTCTTATCCTGTTCCTGCACGTTCGCAGCATCTACCCAATGCAGGCTCTGTTTGGGTAGATGTGGGTATACATCTACGAACGGTTCATACTTGTTCTACCATTGTGTAAGCTAGTTTGTGAAAAATTTCGTCAACGTCTTTGCCCGTTTTAGCCGATGTCGTGTAAACTGCCAATACTTTGTCTTGACCGATTGAGTGGGAGATTTCTACTAGCAATGCCAATTTTTCTTCGTCAATTAAGTCTACTTTGTTCAAAGCGACGATAATTGATCCTTTGGGATTGACTGAAGAAAACAGCTTAACGTGTTCGGAGATTCGCTCAACTGTTTCGGATCGGCTGACATCGGCAACGATTAAAACGCCGCTAGCTCCTTGTAAGTAAGTCGGTGCGATTCCTTTGAATTTTGTATGTCCTTCTAAGTCCCAAATCAGCAACTGTGCGGTGACACTTTCCGGGTGTTTGGTGTTTTCTAATGCGATACTTTTGCGGGAAATTTTTACTCCGACGGTGGAGAGGTACTCGTCGCTGAATTGCCGATCGACAAAACGGCGGATCAGACTGGTTTTACCGACGCCAAAGTCGCCGATCATGCACATTTTTTTAGATATAGTAACTGACATAATTATTTGCTGTTTACGATCTTAGTTATTGGTTCAAATAGCACGCATCTGCTTAAAAGTAGCGGTTGATTGGGTTCCACGCCGGGGGGAGGATTTTGACTGCCAACCGCCAGGAGGCGCTTCGGATTGGCACCTTGCCGCAGCAAAGCATCTCGCACTGCTGTGGCACGCTGGAGCGACAACCGTTGATTGATGACAAGTTCCCCAGTGCGATCGCTGTGTCCAATTATCTTAATCTGTTTTTGAGGATATTGATCCATGAAACTTTTAACACTGGCGATAATTTCTTCTGATGCTGAGTCTAATGTTGTCGTTCCTTGGTCGAAGTAGATGCGGGTGGCAATTTTAAGCGGATCTAGTTTCACAGTGCTAACGACTGACTCAACGCCGGGAATTTGCTTCAGGGACTGAGCAATTTTCTGTGAATCGACAGCCTCCATGACTGTCCCCTCTACTGTAACTTTGCGATCGCCATACCGACTAGAAATAGAAACACCCGACAAGCGGTTCAAAACAGCGGTGATCCGCTGCACCTCACCCGCCGTCAACACGGGATCTGGAGGTACATCTACAGCGACAATTTGATTGTCTAATTTCAGATTTGGTGCAGTTGAGGCGGCTATTTTGGCGGCTTTTTCCCGCAATTCTGGATTTGGCAAATTTCCGGTTAACTTGAGAGTGTTGCCCTCCACGTCGGCGTTTAAGCGGTAAACCGCTAATTCTGGGGTCGAGGCTAAAGCTAAAGCGGCATTTGTTGCCAGGGGGCGGTCAATGCTCCGGCGGTGCTGATAAATTACCCAAGGTGTTGAGATTAAGGTTAGCGCTGCGATCGTCACCCCGATCAGCACGAAGGGGGGTTTTTTTGATTTTTCCCTTTCCACCGGGTCGAATAAACTTTGGATGAACGGGTGCACAGAGTCCGGTATAGTACCGGGATCGCCGTTAAACTCGTGAATTAATTTAGCGTAATTAAGGATCAGATTAGTAAGTGTTTGCCGGAGTTTGTTAATGAACGACTGTGGCGGTTCTCCTTTAATCACGACTGCCATGTAGCAGTATCCCGCTACTTCTAACATAATTTTTGAGTCGCCGTATTCAATTAGATTGAGTTCAGAAATTTCTCCGGGCTGAACGATGCATTCGTTCACAAAGCTGCGAATAGCTGTGAGCATTCCTGCTACCATTTCCGCTTCTAACTGGTAATTGCCTGCGGGGTGTTGAACTTCGGAAATTACCAAGCCAGATGCCTTGTGAATTAACAATGCTGCTTGGACGGTAAAAGGTATTGATTCTCTGAGGATTAATTCAGCTTCGGAGACTCCTTGTACTTGGGAGCGAATTTTGCGCCCAACTCCTTCCATGCTTAAGCTATTTGAGACTTTTTCGTTGATAGTTTTAATAGCTTCTGCCATGTATTTAGAGATCGTACTGCCAATGACGGGATAGAGAGCATCCACCATAGAGTCGCGTTCGAGGGCGATTTGGGCTGTAATGGCTTTGCCCATTTCCGGGGCGAGGGCTTGGGCGATCGACTCTTGATCGAGGCGAATTTGCTCTTTTATCGCCAAACCCATTTCTGGGGCGATCGCCCGAGCAATATCCGCTGGCGAATTTTCTATTTGTTGAGCAAGTGCGTCGGGCAGCAACTCACCTATCGCCGAACTCATTGCTTGCCTGTTTTCCACAGTTTTAGCCCTAATCACTTCATCAATAATTGGGACTATCGCATTAACAACTTCTTCTCTGGAATCGGCAATTTTGCGGCTGAGAATTTCTGCGATCCAAGGCAGCATTAGGGCGATCAGCTCTTGTGGATCGTAGATTTGGTGTTCCAGTTTTTCTAATTTAGAGTCGATGCTTGCTAGCAGATTGCACACCCCCGGCAAATCAGTTTCTGCTAGGAGATTTTTGAGTTGCTCGATATCTGACATTTGCGAGCCAAAAATCAGATTTTGCAGCCTTCCCATCGCGCTGTCGGCTTCATTGAATTCTTGTTTAATATCGCCTATGATTTCCGATCGCTGCGATAGTGGTATCGGCTGTTCTTGCGACTCTCGGTTCGGTTCAATTGATGCCACACTTGCATCTGCATATATTTTTTGTGATGGCTGCGAAAGTCCGGACACTGAGGAATTCGGATCGGTTGCTGCGGGTGGCGCCAGAGTTTGGGGAATGGGCGAATTCTCTACAGCGGTGTCAGCAGAATCCTGGGATTTTTCGCGCTGTACGTACTGGGGAGAATCGGAAATTGTTAAGTCAGGGAATGCTTGTAGCGAGGGTGATTCTCTCTCCAAATCCGAAACATCTGCGGAAACATCTATAGTTTTAGCTGAGGAATAGTTTCTTTCCAGTTCAGAAGTGTTGAGTTTGTGAGTAGCGAACAGCAAATTGTGGGACTCGTCTGCAACAGCCGGGGAAGCAGTAGAATCGGGTTGGCAAGAGCCAGTTTCTGGCACGGCTGCAATTTCCTCTGGCTGTGCGGAGGAAATACCTAACAAATCCATCAACCCGCCGAGTGCTCCAGCTTGACTATTTTTGCCGCTGCTGTCAGCTTCGGGTTCGGAATTGTGCTGCGCTGCAATTTCCTGTGGCTGTGCGGAGGAAATACTTAACAAATCCATCAACCCGCCGAGGGTTCCAGCTTGACTGTTTTTGCCGCTGCTGCTAGCAGCTTCGGGTTCGGGATTTTGCTGCGCTGCAATTTCCTCTGGCTGTGCGGAGGAAATACTTAACAAATCGATCGACCCGCCGAGGGCCCCAGCTTGACCGTTTTTGCCGCTGCTGTCAGCTTCGGACTCGGGATTTTGCTGCTTTGAACCAGCAATAATTTTGAGATCGAATAACAGAGTCAACAAGGGGTCTAGCTGGGTTGCTGCCGAGGCAGCAGACTCGTCAGGTTTAGAAACAAAACCCTCTAGCTGATTTTCAACTTCTGGATTTTCTTTCGGTAAAGCCATGCGTTATTATCCGTGATGGTGGCGCTCCGGCAACAAAAATTCGTTATTTGACTTATTATCAGCAACGCCTTTAAGTTCGGGCACAAATTCTGTTCCTTTGAGTCTCATTCCTAGTTCAAACAGAATTTCTGCCATGTCATCTCTGGAAACTTTAACATCTCTGAGCATGGAAAAGCGTCGGTCTAGTTCTTCAAAAACCTGTGTTTTCAAAGTGCGGGTTTCTTCGGAGAGTCGCTCTCTGGTTTGGGAGAGTTCGTCGCGAATGGAACTGGTTTGATTGTCGATCGCCTCGTCGAGGGCTTCGATGGTGCTAGAGCATTTGCGGTTAACGCGATCGATTTGCTGTCGGAGGTCAGCACTTTCTTCTTGCGTATTTAAGGTGAGCGATTTAACTTTCTTTTCTAACGAATCAACTGCCGCCCTCATTTCTGTGGACAGAACTGTTTTCACTTGTTCGATGCGAGCGTGCATATCTTGCTGCATCATCGACAAGTCGGAATCTATTTTGTCGAAACGATTGTCGTATTCTCTAAGCTGCGCCCCGAAAATTATATCGCGAATCTGGTCAATATTTCCCAGGCGTTCGCGCATTTCTTCTTTAGTTATTTCGGCCATGATATTACCTCGAATCTCCGAAAATTGTGAGTTTAAGAACTGTACTATATTTTTTGTTAAACTGCTAGTCGAACGGTTTGAGCAGGGTCAAAAGACGTGCTGCTGACTTTTACTGCGATCGTTGACAGTTGTCAGATACAGGGGCTTTTTGACTGGGGACAGCTCGACTTTTAGATACTCCCTCCCCGAAAGTCGGGGATGAGATTCTTGAGAAGTTTAACTGTAAATCTCCTGAAATTCAGGTTCTTGGAGGCAATCATCAGAGCCACAACGAGGCTCCCCAAAATAGCGGTTTGCTATTCTTGCCTTGCCGCAAGCTCAGAGGAGCGCAGACATTCCTCCAGACAGCAAGGTAGGTTGTAAGCTGCTACACAAAACTTAGCTAAACTTTCTCAAGTCTCACTATTCAATCAAGATTGCTCTTGAAGGGTCTGCTTCCTGCTTCACCCAAGGGAGTCGGCT